>DATLGP010000487.1:0-8158 GCA_035540395.1 Actinomycetota bacterium | reverse complement strand
GGTGAGAAGGGCCCTGCGCCTGCCGTACGTTGCGATCGAGGCGGCCGGGCGCACCATCGCATCGGCAGGTAAGGCGTCGGGGCCCACCTCGGCCCTTGAGCTCGGCTTTGCCGGACGGCTTCTTGGGCTGCTGGTTGTAGGGCTGCGGCCAGGTGAGGACGAGATGTCGCCGAAGGACCGGGATGCGCTTGCCCTGGTGGCAGCCCCGCTGGCGGTCGCTATACATGCCACCGGCCTTTCGGAAGAGCTCCAGGCGTCGCGTGAGCTGATCGTGGCGGCTCGGGAGGAGGAGCGCCGCCGGCTGCGGCGGGACCTTCACGACGGGCTGGGGCCGACACTGACCGGCATGGCCCTCGCGGCCGACGCGGCCGCAAATCTGGTGGAGACCGACGCCGGCAAAACGAGAGAGCTGCTGGACGGGTTGCGGCGGGACGGCCGCCAGGCCGTCGGCGACATTCGCCGCCTGGTGGACAACCTGCGCCCGCCGGCCCTGGACGAGCTCGGCCTCATCGGCGCCCTGCGCCAGCGGGCCGAGCAGACCGTGCGGCGGACCGATGGAGGGCCGGTGCAGGTTGAGATCAACGTCAGCGACCCGCTGCCCCCACTCCCGGCCGCGATCGAGGTGGCCGCATTCCGGATCACCACCGAGGCCTTGAACAACGTGGTTCGCCACTCCCAGGCCTCCAAGGCGGTGGTGCGGCTGACCCATGGCGCTGCGCTGGAGATAGAGATCATCGACAACGGCCGGCCGGTCAACGGGGTGTGGCGGCCGGGCGTGGGATTGGAGGGCATGCGGGAAAGGGCCGCCGAGCTCGGCGGTACCTGCGAGGCCGGCCCGACTGCCGAGGGAGCCCGGGTTTGTGTATCGCTTCCCCTGGGGGCGGCTTGAGCGTGATCCGGGTAGTGATCGCGGACGACCACCCGGTGGTGCGGACCGGGCTTGCTGCGCTACTCGGCTCGCTGGAGGGGATCGAGGTTGTCGGGGTTGCGCAAACCGGCCGGGAGGCAGTGGACGCGGTGCTCTCCACCCGCCCCGAGGTAGCGATCGTCGATCTCAAGATGCCGGACCTGGACGGGTTTGATGCCACGCGGGAAATCGTCCGGGTGGCCCCGCAGGTGGCGGTACTGGTGCTCACTATGTTCGACGACGATGCCTCGGTCTTCGCCGCGATGAGGGCCGGAGCCCGGGGCTACCTGGTGAAGGGCGCCGAACAGGAGGAGATCGAGAGAGCCATCCGGGCGGTGGCCCAAGGAGAGGCGATTTTCGGGCCGGGAGTTGCCGGCCAGGTGCTCGGTTTCTTATCGAATCCGCCGGCCGCAAGCGAGGGCCGGTTTCCCGAGCTGACCGACCGGGAGGAGCGGATCCTGGACCTGCTGGCTTCGGGACTGTCCAACCCGGCGATCGGGGAGAGGCTCGGTATAGCCGGAAAGACTGTTGCCAACAACGTTTCGTCCATCTTCACCAAGCTCCAGGTGGCGGACCGGGCGCAGGCGATCATCCGAGCGCGGGAGGCCGGCATGGGCCGGTCCTCGCTGCGGTAGCCGGATCGGCCGGGCAGGTATCGCGGCACCCGGAATTCTTCGGGTTTGGGGACTTTAGAAGGCCAAAGGTGCGTTGGAATGTGATGCAGACCCCAGCTTGGATCGGACACCGAGTTTCGCGTATCGGCTAAGGTGGACTCAAGGAGATGCGATGACTTCTGGCCGGGACAAACCTCAGGAAGCTTGTGGAGTAGTAGGCATCTACGCTCCGGGTCAAGAGGTATCCAAGCTCACCTACAACGCACTGCTGGCCCTGCAGCACCGCGGGCAGGAGTCCGCCGGGATCACGGTCGCCGACGGCAGCCTGATGACCACCTTCAAGGAGATGGGCCTGGTGGCCCAGGTTTTTAACGAGAACGTTCTGAACTCCCTGACCGGGAACCTGGCCATCGGCCACGTGCGTTATTCGACCACCGGTTCGAGCACCTGGGAGAACGCCCAGCCCATCTACCGGCACGAGAGCAATCTTGGCGTGGCCCTCGGGCACAACGGCAACCTGGTCAACACCATGCAGCTCGCCGCCGAGCTGGCGGGAGAGAGTGAGCGTCCGAGGGAAGTGTCGAACGACTCGGACCTGATTGCCGAGCTGATAGTCACCAGCGGCAAAGCAACCGTCGAGGAGGGCATTCTTCATACCCTGCCCAAGCTCCAGGGAGCCTTCAGCCTGGTGATCATGGAGGATCATGCCGTCTTCGCCGCCCGCGACCCCCACGGGCTTCGACCGTTGGTGCTGGGCTCACTGGGCGCCGGCGGTTATGCCCTGGCTTCGGAGACGGCAGCGCTGGACACCATCGGCGCCACCTTCATCCGCGAGGTCGAACCGGGCGAGCTGGTCACCGTCGACGCCGACGGCGTCAGATCCCACCGCTACGCCCCGGCCACCCCGGCGCTATGTGTTTTCGAGTACGTGTACTTCGCCCGGCCCGACTCCATTCTTTACGGCAAGAGCGTCCAGAAGGCCCGGTACCAGATGGGCCAAAAGCTGGCCAAGGAGAGCCCGGCCGACGCCGACATAGTGATCCCGGTGCCCGACAGCGGGCGGGGGGCCGCAGCGGGCTTCTCGCACGCCTCCGGCCTGCCCTACGTCGACGGCTTCGTGAAGAACTCCTACGTCGGGCGCACCTTCATCCAGCCGTCCCAGGCGGTCCGACAGCGGGGAATCGGCGCCAAGCTGAACCCGATCGCCCACCTGATCGAAGGAAACCGGCTGGTGGTGGTCGACGACTCGATAGTGCGGGGGACCACCACCCGTCAGATCGTGCGGCTGCTGAAGCACGCCGGCGCGGCCGAGGTCCACATGCGAATCTCCTCTCCGCCGATCAAGTGGCCCTGCTTCTACGGGATCGACACCGCCAACCGGGATGAACTCATCGGCGGGAACCACACCGTCGATGAGATCTGCGCCCACATCGAGGCCGATTCGCTGGCCTACCTTTCCGAGGAAGGGATGATCGAGGCCACCGAGGTGGCCGCCGGGATGCTTTGCACCGCGTGCTTCTCGTCCAGCTACCCGATCCCCGTCCCCGACGAGGTGAAGGTCACAAAGAACATGCTAGAGCGAATTTGACCGCCGAACCCCCCGCTGGACGCTCCGCCACATACGCAGACGCAGGGGTTGACATCGCGGCGGGCGAACGGGCCGTTGAGCTGTTCCGGAACCGGGTTCGGGCCACCGACCGGCCCGAGGTCATTGGAGGGATCGGCGGGTTCGCCGGCCTGTTCTCGCTCGGCCGGTCCAGGTACAAGCAGCCCTTGCTGGTGTCTGCCACCGACGGAGTCGGAACCAAGATCATGATCGCCCAGGAGATGGGAATCCACGACACGGTGGGTATAGACCTGGTGGCCATGTCGGCCAACGACGTGGCGGTTCAGGGGGCCGAGCCACTGTTCTTCCTGGACTACATAGTGACCGGCAAGGTGGTGCCGGAGATGATCGAACAGATCGTCTCGGGGGTGGCCGAGGGGTGTCTGCAGGCGGGCTGCGCGCTGCTGGGAGGCGAGATAGCCGAACATCCCGGGCACATGAAGGCCGGCGACTACGACCTGGCCGGCTTCTGCGTGGGCGCGGTGGACGAGCGCAAGGTGCTGACCGGAGCGTCGATGGTGCCCGGTGACGTCCTGATCGGGTTCAACTCCTCGGGGCTTCACTCCAACGGCTTCTCGCTGGTGCGCAAGGTGATCACCGAGAGCATCTTCGACCTGCACCAAAAGCCTGAAGGGTTGGACCGGCCGCTGGGCGAGGAGCTGCTGACCCCGACCGTCATGTACTGGAGAGCGGTAGCCGCGCTCCAGGCCGAGGAGCTGGCCCGGGGGTATGCCCATATCACCGGCGGGGGGCTGGCCCACAACCTGGGCCGGATAGTTCCACCCGGCCTCCAGGCGGTGGTCGAGCGGTCCTCGTGGACCATTCCGCCGATATTCCGGCTGATCGCATCGGAGGGTGTTTCGGTGGCCGAGATGTTTCGAACCTTCAACATGGGAATCGGCATGGTCGGCGTCGTGGCCGAGGACGAGGCCGAGCGGGCCCTCGAGCTGGCCGCCGAGGCCGGATACCCGGCCCAGCAAATCGGCGTGATCCGCTCCCGCCCCGACGACGGCAGCCCCGAGGTGGTGCTTCCCTAGCACCGTTTGGCCCCCCGGCACCGGGGTAAGAAGCCGGCAGAGGCACCGTTGGACGAAAGGACGGCATGGCGGACCTAGAACCACAGTATCCCGAGGAGGCAGGGGTGGACGACAGCACCCCGGACCTGGCTCAGATAGAGGGGGCCCAGTTGCTGGCCACCGATGCCAAGCCCCGCCTCAAGGAACAGGGCTTTACCGATCAGCAGATCGACGAATGGACCGACGCCTACGTGCGCGAGGTGGGCGCCGGGAGTGTCGAGGGCTTTATCAAATGGGTTGCCGAGCACCAGGACAACTGAGCCCGGCACCCCTCAATCTCCAGTAGTTCGAAGCTTCCTCCGTCAGGCGGGCGGTTCACCCGGTGCTCGAAGCCCCATCCGGCGCAACTCGACGCCGGCCAGCGGGCCGTAGTCGCCGTTGTGAAAGCTGCGTATTGCCTTCAGGGCGGCCGGGGACTGCAGATCGGAAACCGGGCGGGTGGTCGCGGCCCTCAGCGCGAAAAGGTAAAGGTTCGCCGGCTCGGATCTCAACCGGACCGCAGCCGTGGCGTCGCGCACCCACCTGGACCGGCGGGTCCCCCATATCCAAAGCACAGCCAGGATCGGCAGCGACGCCACCAAAAAGCCCATCCACAGCGAGAGGGTGTTCACCGTCTCCAGCTGGCTCATCCCCGACCGTCGCAGGGATCGGCCCACCTCTACCAATCCGTCGAACCGCTCCTGCAAAAAGCTGCCGACGATAGGAACCCGCACCACCGAGTCCTGAACCGAGGAGGCGTTACGCTCCAGATCGGTGCCCGCTTCGACCAAAAGGTTGCCGGCTGCCGCCAGCGACTGGACCAGGTCGTGGACGTGCATCCCCAGCCATATCCAAAGGGCCGACCACCCGGCCATCGCGGCGTCCCCCAACGCCTGCCTAAAGCGATGCCCCGGCAGTTCGGCATACAGCTTCACCGGGTTATTCGACGGGAACGCGCAGGACCTGGCCGGGAAAGATCTGGCCGGGATCGGCCAGCTGGTGCGGATTCGCCAGGAAAATCCGGTTGGATAGCGCCGGGTCCCCGTAAAACGTGCCGGCGATTGCACCCAGCGTCTCGCCTTGCCGGACCAGGTGGGGAAGAAAGCCGCCGTAGGTATCCAAGATCCCCCGGCCGAAGACCACCGGAATCAGGTTGCGCTTGATCACGCTTCCGTCCTCGGCCGAGAACTCGAAGATGTCGATCGAGCCGTGGGCGGAGGGGGGCACCCCGGTTGTCAGCTCAAAGCTTACCTCGGTGATCCCGTCGCCCCTTCCCATAGTCTTGGGCTGGTCCACCAGGAAGTTGCCGTTGGAGTCCAGCACCCGGGCATGGAAGGTGGCCTCGAAGCCCATGACCATGCCGGCAACGAGCACCGGGTCGCCCACTATGTCGAACGGGCGCGGCTGGCGAATCGAGAGCAGAGGAACCCGCAGGGATCGAAGCGCGCCGACGGTAAGCGGCCCGGCCAGGCCGTCGATCGACAGGCCCCGGGCGGCCTGGAATGCCTTGACCGCCCGTTCCGTTTTTTGCCCGAGGATTGCGTCGATTCGTCCCGGGTCGTACCCGGCGGCCGCGAGGGCGCTTTGGAGGACCCGCACCTGGGCGCCCGAGGAACCCACACGCAAAATGCCGTCACTCATCGAGCGTGCCCTCCTTATTGTTGAGCCCACCCGGCAAAGCATAGGGCGCGCCTCCGCCGGTGGATAGGGGGAGGGGGGTGGCCAGAGCCGGAATCGAACCAGCGACACCGCGGTTTTCAGCCGCGTGCTCTACCTACTGAGCTATCTGGCCTTACGGCGACCTGCGTTCCTGCAAGAAAGCAACCGGAGTTGCCGGCCGACCGCGCCTATTGAGGATACTACGCAGGCTCCCCGGTGTTAGCTTTTGCGGTATGGCCAGGACTGTACAGTTCCGGTTTCTGACGGGTCGCGAGCCCGCCGATCTGATCGACCTCCCATGGTCGGTCCCGCTCGACCGGTGGGACCATCCCTCACTGGTCAGCCGGACCCGGGGCCAGAGCCGCCACGTGGTGCGGTTCGTCAGCCTGGGGGACCGAACCTACGCTTTGAAGGAGACGTCCGAGCGCGAGGCCCAAAAGGAGTACGGGATGCTTCGGCAGATTCGGGCGGCGGGCCTGCCGGCGGTGGACGCGGTGGGGCTGGTCACCGGCAGGACGACGCCCGAAGGATCGCCCCTCGACGGCGTGCTGGTCACACGCTTCCTGGACTACTCGCTTCCCTTTCGCTACCTGTTCAGCCTCGAAGGAGGAGCCCCGCTAAGCCACAAGCTCATCGACGCTGCGGTGGTCCTGCTGGTTCGACTTCACGTCGACGGCTTCTACTGGGGGGACTGCTCGCTTTCCAACCTGCTGTTCCGCAGGGACGCCGGCTCACTGATGGCCTACCTGGTAGATGCCGAGACATCCGAGCACCGAGAGCCCCTCCCTGAGGGCATGCGCCAGCACGAGCTGGAAGTGGCCCGGGAAAACTTCGCCGGCGGACTGATGGACCTGGCAGCCGAGGGGATCCTCTCCCCTGAGATAGAGGTGATCGAGGTCGTGAACCTGCTGGTCGAGCGCTACGTCACGTTGTGGGACGAGCTGACCGGGGTGACCGAGGTGGACGCCCGGGAAAGACATCTGATCGACCAACGGATCCGGCGGATCAACGAAATGGGGTTCGACGTGGACGAGTTGGTGCTGGAGCACGAGCCGGCCGGGGACCGCCTGCGGGTCATCCCGGCTCTGGTGGAGGAGGGTCATCACTCCCGAGAGCTGCGGCGCATGACCGGACTCGAGGTTCAGGAAAACCAGGCCCGCCGGCTCTTGAACGACATTGCCTCCTACGGTGCCTACCTCGCCCGGATCGAAGGAGAGGTCCCGCCGACCGCGGTGGGAGCAGCCCGGTGGATCACCGAGGTGTACGAGCCGGTGGTTGCCCAGGTCCCCGACGACCTGCGAGGGCGCCTGGAGCCGGCCGAGCTTTTTCACGAGCTGCTGGAGCACCGTTACTACCTATCGGAGGCGGCGGGGCACGAGGTGGACAACGACACCGGGCTGCGTTCCTATCTGGAGTCGGTGTTGCGATTTCGACCATCCGAACAAGCCCTTTTTTTAGAGGAATAGCCGGGAGTAGACTGTGCGCAGCGTTTCACCAGGTGTCCATGACCGTCCGAGACAAGGAGGCATGGATCAGCGGGCGGGAGGGCCCCGTGGAGAGCGGATCGTGGCGGCGGCATACCGGCCGTAGCTCCGGTCATCCCGCCACACTCTCACCGCGGCCCCGGCGAGGAACCGCTGCCGTTTGCCTGGTCCTGCTGGCCGCCGTGCTGGCCTCCTGCGGGCAGGAGAACGGCGTTCCTACCCTGAACTGGTACATCAACCCCGACAACGGCGGACAGGCGGCTCTGGCGCGAAAGTGCGCCGACCAGTCGAACGGGCAATACGACATCGTCACCTCGGTCCTGCCCAACGACGCCACCGCTCAGCGCGAGCAACTGGTCCGCCGCCTGGCTGCCCAGGACGCCTCCATCGACCTGATGAGCTTGGATCCTCCGTTCATCCCCGAGTTCGCCTCGGCCGGCTTCCTGCGCCCGTTCACCGCGGACGAGGCGGCGGAGTTCACCGAGGGCGTCCTGGAAGGGCCCATCGACCACTCGACCTGGGACGAGGAGCTGGTCGCCGCTCCGTTTTGGGCAAACACCCAGCTGCTGTGGTTCCGCAAGTCCGTCGCTCAGCAGGCGGGCCTGGACCCGTCGCAGACCGATGCCACCTGGAGCGATCTCATCTCCGCCGCCGAACAGGCGGGTGTGACGCTGCAGATCCAGGGCAACCGCTACGAGGGGTACATGGTGCTGATCTCGGCGCTGGTCTCCTCCGCCGGGGGCGAAATCCTGGAGAACCCGCAGGCCGGCAAGGACGTCAGGCCGGCCATCGACTCCGAAGCCGGGCGGGCGGCCGCCGAGGTGATCTCAGCC
>DATLGP010000486.1:0-7499 GCA_035540395.1 Actinomycetota bacterium | reverse complement strand
TCGGGCACCCCGACTCGTCCGGAAGAAGCGGCCGCCACGACAGGGCGTACTGCGCTCCCGCGCTCTCCCAGGGCGTCAGCTGGTTTGCCTGCGACGCTACCTGCAGCACCGCGGCCAGATCCTCCCCCTCGACGGTTCCGCACCGGAAACCCTCCGGTGGCACCGGCTCCCCGAACTCGGCCAGGGGCTGTGCAAGCGGCCACGCGATCGGCTGCTGCTCCAGGCCTTCCTCGGACGAAGGGGCCGGGGTCGAAACGAAGATGCGCATAGACCGGGGCTCGAAAGACTCCTCGGGACCCACGGAGCCTTCGGGCAGCCAGCTCTCCAGACCGGTGAGCCTTTCCCGGAGCCGGTGAAGCTCTCGGATCGCATCGGCTTCCTCCCGGGGTATGCCTCTCAGCTCCTCACCGGAACCAAATCCGTAGACGGAGGTGGTATGGGTGCCGCCCGCGGTTACCAGGGTAAAGACGGTGTCCGGCAGGTCTGCTATCCGGCGCGCAGCGGAATCGAATCTGCGGTCCGGTCCGGTCAGGCCGGCGTCGGCCGCTTCCCGGACGATCTCGTCGACGCCTTCCGCAGTGACGCTCCTCACGAGCAGGTTCGGCAACGCGGGACCGGGATAGATCATGATCTGGGGACCCTGGGTGATCAGCCGGCCGTCGCCGTACAGAGAAAGGTCGGGAAGCCGGGTGAGGTTGTGCTCGACCGGAACAAAGCCACCCTCGATGGAGATTCGCAGGACCAGCTCGTCCGGTCCCGTGGGGTACTCCAGGTCACCGGCTCCGGGACCCGCGTCCGTGCCTGGGGCACAAGAAACCAGCACCAGGGCCATTAGTAAAAGGGCGCAATTGGCTTTCATGCTGTACTTAGACCCCGGCCGGCGGCCGAAAAGTTTCCCATACTCTCTCCTTGTGTAGCCGTTATACAGCCGTGCCGGGCAAGTAATCTTGCCGGTCCCCGCCGAGGGACGGTTCCGATCCGCTGCCTCAGGGTAGGAACCCATTATCACCATCGGAGTCAATCGCTACAGAATCTTCCTGTGGGCCGGGATCGTCGGCCTCGCAGCGGTAGTCTTTGCGCGTGGAACAAAGGCCCGAAACTTGAAGCCGCAAGAAGAACAAAAAGACTCCTCCGATGGGAGCAACGGAAAGGAGTCGCAGATGAGCGTACGCGAGAAGGCCGCACGCAAGACCGTCAACGTCCTTACCGAGGAACAAGCCGCGATGGTCAAAGGAGACCACCACGACCCTCACACGGTCCTCGGCCACCATGAGGTCAATGGGAAGTCGCTCATCACGGCCTTCCGGCCTGACGCCCAGGCTATGCGGGTCCTGATTCCCGACGGCAAACCGGTAGAGATGAAGAAGGTCGCCGACTCCGGCATGTTCCGGGCGGTTGCGAAACCTTCGTCAGACGTCCCGGTCCCCTACCAGCTTCAGGCCGAGTACGCCGACGGCACGATAATCACCTACGACGATCCCTACCGGTTCATGCCCACCCTCGGTGAGCTCGACCTGTTCCTCATCGGAGAAGGCCGGCATCACGACCTGTGGAAGCGGCTCGGCGCCCACCCCACCACCCATCAGGGGGTCCCCGGAACCGCCTTTGCCGTCTGGGCTCCTAACGCCCGGGCCGTCCGCGTGGTGGGAAGCTTCAACATGTGGGACGGCCGCGTGCACCCGATGCGGTCCATCGGGTCCTCCGGCATCTGGGAGCTGTTCCTTCCCGGAGTACGCGAAGGTGACCTGTACAAGTTCGAGATCCTCACTGCGGCCGGGCACCTGGTGCTGAAGGCCGACCCCTTCGCCTTCGCTGCAGAGGTCCAGCCCGGTACCGCCAGCGTGGTCACCGAGTCACATTTCGAGTGGTCGGACGAACGGTGGCTGGACCGCCGGGATTCGCAGAACCCCCTCAACCAGCCGGTATCGATCTACGAGATGCATCTCGGGTCGTGGAAACGCAAGCCCGAGGACGGCGGCCGGCCCCTCACCTACCAGGAGCTCGCTGCCGAGCTTCCCGGTTATGTCGAAGACATGGGTTTCTCCCACGTGGAGTTCATGCCGGTGGCCGAACATCCCTACAGCGGATCCTGGGGCTACCAGGTATCGGGATACTACGCGCCTACCTCCAGATTCGGCTCGCCCGACGACTTCAGAGCGCTCGTCAACGCCCTCCACGAAAAGGGCATCGGTGTGATTCTGGACTGGGTGCCCGGACACTTTCCCCGCGACGAGTGGGCGCTGGCCCGCTTTGACGGAACCGCCCTGTACGAACATGAGGACCCCCGCAAGGGTGCCCACCAGGACTGGGGCACGCTGATCTTCAACTACGGGCGCAACGAAGTCCGCAACTTCCTGCTCTCCAACGCCTTGTACTGGCTAAAAGAGTTCCACATAGACGGAATTCGGGTCGACGGCGTCGCCTCCATGCTTTACCTGGACTATTCCCGGGAACCCGGGGAATGGGTCCCCAACGAGTTCGGCGGCCGGGAGAACCTGGAGGCGGTCTCCTTCCTAAAGGAGCTCAACGAGCTCGTCTACGCCGAGCACCCCGGCGTCATCATGGCGGCCGAGGAATCCACCGCCTGGCCGGGAGTGTCCCGACCGACCTATACCGGCGGCCTGGGCTTCGGGTTCAAGTGGAACATGGGCTGGATGCACGACACGCTCCAGTACTTCTCCCAGGATCCGATTCACCGGCGCTACCACCACAACGACCTGACCTTCAGCCTGCTTTACGCCTTCACCGAAAACTTCATCCTCCCGCTCTCTCACGACGAGGTGGTCCACGGCAAGGGGTCGCTGGTTAACAAGATGCCGGGCGACCGCTGGCAAAAGGCCGCCAACCTGCGGGCCCTGCTGGCATGGATGTGGGCGCACCCCGGCAAGCAGCTTCTGTTCCAGGGCAGCGAGATTGCCCAGTCCGACGAGTGGTCCCACGACCGCAGTGTGGACTGGCACCTGCTGCAGTACCCCGAGCACGCAGGAATGCAAAAGTTGGTCCGGGAGCTCAACCGGGGATACGCCGGCGAACCGGCGCTGTGGGAGAAGGACTTCGATCCCGAAGGCTTCCAGTGGATCCAGGGGGGCGACATCGATTCGAACGTGGCAGCCTTCCTGCGCTGGTCCGACGACCGTAGCCGGGTCCTGGCCTGCGTGGCCAACCTTTCGCCGATCCCGCGGGAGGGTTATCGGGTAGGCCTGCCGCGGGACGGGATGTGGCGTGAGGTGCTCAACACCGACGCCGAGCTCTTCGGCGGGTCGAACACCGGCAACGGGGGCGGCGTGTCGGCAACCGGGGAGGGCTGGCACTGGCTGCCGCACTCAGCGCTGGTAAACCTGCCGCCGCTGGGGGTCTTGTGGCTGGTCCCGGAAGGTCAGTAGACCCTAGTTTCGAGTACCTAAGACTGCTTCTTGCGGGCGCTGAGCCAGCCGAATCCCAATGCAATGGGCACGGCAGCGAGAAGCGTAATCAGTATGTTGATGATGAGGCTTACGGTCCCGGGAATCCCGCCGATCAGGATGGAAAGCAGGAACAGGACCACGGCAGCTCCAAGCCAGTAGGCAACGAGGACACCGGGCGGGCCCAGCTCCTTCTTGGCCTGTTCCATCTCGGCGCGCCAGTCGGGATTTGAGTTCATTCTCAACCCATTGTAGACATCCATCCTGGCAAAACAAGCCTCCGGCCGAATACTCGGACGGATTCCCCCCGGGCACGCGGCATCCCGTGCGCCTACAGTGACCCCAATGAGTGACGATTTCTCCTTCGTTGTCCGGCTGCCGCACCGCGGCCTGGGAAGGCCGGTCGCCGTAAAGGACCTGATCGACATGGCAGGAGTTCCTACCGGCGCCGGCTGCCGGGGGTTGGCCGAGCAGGCGCTGCCCGCGCCGGCGGATGCCGTCTGCCTGGCCGGAATTCGTGCCGCCGAGGCTGCGGGGAACCTCCATATAGCAGGCAAGACCAACCTGCACGAGCTGGCGTTCGGCATCACGGGGATCAACCGGTGGTCGGGAACTCCCCGCAACCCTCTCGACCACCGCCGGATACCCGGGGGATCGTCCAGCGGCTCCGCCGTTGCGGTCGCCTCCGGAGAGGTGGACATGGCTCTCGGCACCGACACCGGCGGTTCGATCCGGATCCCGGCGGCGTGCTGCGGGGTGGCCGGCCTGAAAACCACCTTCGGACGTATCGACCTGAAGGGCGTGCGACCGCTCGCGCCGAGCCTGGACACCGTCGGCCCGATTGCCCGGACCGTCGACGGCCTGGTATGGGGCATGCAGCTGCTGGAACCCGGCTTCGATCCATCGGCGGCGGTGGCACCCGAGCGCATAGGGCGGTTTCGGGTACCGTGCCCGCGGGAAATCGATGCCGCGATCGACCGGTTGCTGGCCGCCGCCGGCTTCGCTACCGTTCCGGTGGACCTTCCCGGGTGGGAGCGGGCATCACAGGACACCATGAAGGTGATCGCCGCGGAGGCGTTCGACACCAACGGTTACCTGCTCGCCGGCGGCGGGGTGGGCGAAGACGTCGCACAGAGGCTGACGCAGGGTTCGGCCATCACCTCCGACGAGCGCCGGGAGCTCGCCGCAGCCCGCAGTGCGTGGAAGCAGCAACTTCAGGACGTCTTCGAGCGGGTGCAGCTGATCGCCATGCCGACGCTGTCGGGCAATCCGCCGTTCCTGGAGGACGCCGCCCGCATGTACACAATTCGTCAGACCCATCCGGTGAACCTGGCCGGCATCCCGGCGTTGGCCCTCCCCGCGCCCACCGACGGGGGGCTGCCCGCGAGTCTGCAGTTGATGGGGCCCGAGGGCTCCGAGGAATTACTGCTGGCCGCCGGCGCAACTCTGGAAGCGTCATCCCGGCCGGGCGACTAACGGGCGGTCGAAGCTCGACAGCCGGCCCGAGCCGGCCTCATGGTTAGATAGTCAGGTTGTCTGTACTACAGTCGGTCTGTTCAACGAGAAGGACTTCGGGCGGTGGCAAAAGCCGGGCAGTCACACCAATCGCAGGTTGAGGAAATCATGCGCCAGCTTGTTTCGAGCGGCCGCCGGCGCACCATGAGCCGCCAGGCGGTTATCAGGGTCATAGTCGACTGCCACGGGCACATCAGTGCCGACGACATCGCCACCAGGGTCCAACGCGACTTTCCTTCGATGGATGTCTCAACCGTCTATCGGACACTGGAGACGCTGCGCGAGTTGGACATAGTCGACCGGGTGTACTTCGCAGACGGCAGCGCGGTGTACCACCTGCGGGATCACCAGCACCACCACCTCTGCTGTGAGAGGTGTGGTTCGGTACAGGAGCTTCCTGTCTCGCTGATGTCCAACGTCGAGAAGGACCTGCTGGACCAGTTCGGGTTCGAGCTGCACCAGCGCCCCCTCGGGCTTTTCGGCCTCTGCAGGTCCTGCCGCAGCTAGATCTCCACAGCCGGCAGGTCCTGCCGCAGCTAGATCTCTACGCCCGGGTTCATTTCTGCCGCCCGCCACAGGTACCAGCTGGCCACCGTCCGGTAGGGTCGCCACCTCTCGCCCCGCTGAGCGATCATCGCCGCCGACGGGCGCTCTACCCGGAACGCCCGGGCGAAGCCCTTTTGGATGCCGAGGTCGGTGACCGGCAGCACGTCGGGCCGGCCCAGGCGAAACATCAACAGCATCTCGACCGTCCAGCGGCCTATCCCCCTGACCCGGCTCAAACTTTCCACCAGCTCCTCGTTCCCCATGAGCCAGGCCTGCTCCAGCGTCGGCACCTCACCGCAGAGCTGGTGCTCCGCCAGGTCCCGCAACGAAAGGACCTTCGGACGCGACACCCCGGCGCCGCGCAGCTGCTCGTCGGTCATCCGCAGGATCCCTTCGGCCGTCGGCCCGAACTCGGGGCGATCGAACAGGGCGCACAGGCGCGCGTAGATCGCCTCAGCCGCTTTTCCGCTCAGCTGCTGGTAGGTGATGGCCCGCGCAAGGGCAACGAAGATGCTGGGCGTAGTCCCCAAGCGCATGGTGAACGGGCCGGCGGCGTCGATCAGACGTCCCAGCTCCGGGTCGGCCTGTGCCAGATGGCGAACGGCCGTGGCGGCGTCGAAGTCAAAATTCTCGCCGTTTACGCCGGCCGGAGCGGATTCCAAGCTGACCCCCTCCATCGCCAGCATCCGCAGCTTCGTTACCAGCCCTCCACCGGCCGAGAACCCCCCGGGCTTCCCGCCGGCGGCAACAACCCGGTGGCAGGGGATCAGGACGGCCAGCGGGTTTCTCCTCAGGGCGGTCCCTACCGCGCGGGCGGCGCCCGGTGAGCCGGCCTTAGCCGCCAGCTCACCGTAGGTGACCGTCGTCCCGCGCGGGGTCGCGCGCAGAGCCTCGTATACCCCCCGGTGAAATGCCGGGATTCCACCCAGATCTACCGGGACTGCCGCCAGGTCGACCGCATCGCCCGCCAAGCTCGCGACAATGGCCCTAACGGCCTCCTGCACCTGAGGGGTGGGCGCCAACTCCGGCGCTCCGGGGAAGCGGCTCTGCATCCGCGCCCGGGTGGAGTCCTCAGAATCCTCCGGGAGCTGAACCCCCGCCACACCTCGCCGGGTCCAGGCAATGGCGCAGGTTCCGAATTCGGTCTCGAAATAGGTCAGTCCTTCGACACCGTTGTGAGCCATCTTCACCGCCGGGTTCCGAAAATGTAGGAACTAAAGACAACCATTCCCAAGAGCACTGATACTACCGGGACACAGAAAAAGCGGCCCCGAGGGGCCGCTTTTTCTGGTTTGGTGATGCGTATTTAGTTGTTCTGAATCTTGCCGCGCCAGGCGCCGGTTTCCTGGCCCCGGGACTCGATGTACTCCTTGAACCTCTCAAGGTCTCCCTTTACGCGGCTCTTTACGAGTCCTACAGCGTCTCCGGTCTTTTCGACCGCGCCCTCCGGCTCGTACTCCAACTGGAGCATGACCCGGCTCTGGCCGTCGCTGAGCGGGTGGAACGTAACCACACCGGCGTTGCGTGCGCCTTCCGCGCTCGTCCATGCCACCCGGTGGTCGGGTTCCTGCTCGGTGATCTTCGCGGTCCATTCCCGCTTCTTACCACCGATCTCGGCTACCCACCGGAGCGTGTCGTCAGACAGCTGCTGGACCTGCTCGACACCCTCCATGAACCGTGGAAACTCCTCGAACTGGGTCCACTGGTTGTAGGCGGTGCGAACGGGTACCTGGACCTCGATCGACTCTTCGACTATGGACATGTAGTTCCTCCTTCATCGGATTGTCGGTCACTTGTTTATCTACCCAGCCTCCCCCCGCCCAACCCTTGTAGAAGCTTCCAGGCGGGGCTCCTGCGCTCCGGCTGCACAGTCTCGTTTTCCCAGGATGGGCACCGGGTAGATCTGCTTGCAGCGTGATGAAGCCCGCAGCAGCAGTTCAACGAGCGATGGAATGGGCAGCCCTCCCCCGGGTCGGCCGGCTCCCCTTTGTGCTGGGCTCGGGATGGAGAAACCCGGTTCAAGCGTTCATCCAGATC
>DATLGP010000485.1:0-6165 GCA_035540395.1 Actinomycetota bacterium | reverse complement strand
CTCTCCATAGGCGCTTTCGTTCATAAAAGCCTCCACAGTTGTTTGTTATTCAACGGGCTTTTACCCCCAAGCGGGTAATTCAAAAAGTCGCTCGCCGGGGCATAAGTGGCGGGCGGTTCTACCGCACAAGGAGCCGGTGGGAGATCCGGGGCTAGAACCGCCCGAACGGGTCCCGGCGGCTCGGCGGTGGTGACGAGGCGGGACGCTGACGCGACCCTCCTAACACCAGGATCAGCACCATGCCGGCGACGAAGCCTCCCACGTGAGCCACCCACGCCACCCCTCCCTCGCCCAACTGCTGACCGCCTCCGATGAAGAACTGCGAGACGAACCAGATCCCCAGGACGGTGGCGGCCGGCAGCCTCACCCGAAAGAAAAAGAGCATGGGCACAAGGGCATGGATCATTGCTTTGGGAAACAGCAGGATGTAGGCGCCCAGCAGGCCGGAGATGGCGCCGCTGGCGCCGATGGTGGGGATCAGGGAATCCGCGTTGGCGAAGACGTGCGCCAGCGAGCCGGCAAACCCGGCAAGCAGGTAGAAAAGAAGAAACCTAAGGTGGCCCAGCCGGTCTTCGATGTTGTTTCCGAACACCCACAGAAACAACATGTTGCCGGCCAGGTGGAAGAAACCGCCGTGCAGGAACATCGACGTGAGCAATGAAAGCGGGACGGACTTTGGCTCGGTCGTGATTCCCGGGCAGATCTCGCCCCGCACCTGTTCGCCGCCGGTGACCTCGGCGGGGACCACGCCCCATCTGAAGAAGAACTGGGTGAGCTCGCAGTTGGCTCGCTGACATTCCAGGTCGCCGCGAGCGCAACTTTGGGGAGTGCCGAACCCCGGCTCGAGCAGGAAGAACGCCAGGACGTTGACGATGATCAGTCCGACCACCAGAAACGGGGTCCGGTGCGCGGGATTTTCGTCGTGGATGGGGATCAGGTTGTTTCCCGCGAGCATTACCGCAGGATACCCGGATGTGCCTGAGCTCATTCCCCCGCGGGCGCAGTTACGGGGGACGGCCGGTGCTTGACAATATCCCCCGGCGGCTGAAAGCCTTTGGCCAATTTTATGAAACGCAAACTTCCCTGCTTTGCCCGTCCGGCCATCGCAATCCTGGTCGTCGGCTCACTGCTCTTGATGCCCGCGCCGAAGGCTCAGGGGGCCGCCGTCGACGACCTTCAGAAGCAGTTGGATAACGCAGCCGCCGAGTACGGGCGACTCGAGACCCAGCTTGCCCAGACCGATGCCAGGCGGCGCAAGCTCGAAACAGACTTGAAGGAAGCCGACCAGGTGATCGCACAGAAGGCGGCGCTCATGCAGGTCAGGGCGGGAGACATCTACAAAAAGGGAGGAGTCTCCTCCTATCTGAGCGATCTGCTGCTGGCGCCGAACCCCAACATATTCTTCAAGCGCCTCTACTACATGGAGATCCTGGGGAAGGGCGATACCGAGCTCATCGACGGCTTGAGGGTGACCCAGTCCAGAGCCGACGAGATGATGGCCGACCTCGCCGAGACCAGGGCGGCCCAGGCGCGCCTGGTGGAACAGCAGAGGGACAAGAAGGTGGAGTTGGAAGCCAAGCTCAGGGGAGCTCGCAGTGCCGCCAAGGTTTCCAAGATCCGTGCGTTCTCGGCATTCACCCTTCCGATAGGCGGTCCCCAGGGTTTTGCCAACACCTGGGGAGCCCCCCGGTCGGGCGGGCGCCGGCACAAGGGCACCGACGTCATGGCGGCCTGCGGAGCCCCCGTGGTCGCGGTGACCGACGGCGTTATCACCAACCTGCACGCCGGCGGCAACGCCGGGATCATGGCGTACCTGCGCGCGAACAACGGAGACGTCTTCTTCTACGCCCACCTGAAGGGCTACGCGCCCGGTATCACCAACGGCACCCGGGTCACGGTCGGTCAGAAGATCGGAATCAACGGCAATACCGGGAATGCCCGTGGAGGCCGCTGCCACGTCCATTTCGAATGGCACAAGGGGGGAGGAGGTCCGGTGAACCCGTACCCGCTGCTGAACTCGGCGCGCTGAGGTCCCGCCCTCCGTCCGATCGGTGGGCTAATATCGGGCGTTGTGGACAAGGCCGAAGCAAGCTCCCGACTGGCGGAAATCGCCGAGCTCCCGCTGGAGGAGCGGGCCGACCTGCTCGACCGGCTTCTGGTCGACCTGGAGGCTGCTCTGGAGGAAACCTCCCCGCCTGATCCCGATTTCCGGTTCTGATGCCCGGTGGCGCGCCGGCGGCTGGATACCGAGATGGTGGCTAGAGGGCTGGCCGACGACCTGGAGGCTGCCCACCGGGCGATCGATGCCCGAGCCGTGATCATCGACGGCGCCCCGGGCCTCAAGCCGGGCACTCTGGTTTCCTCCGACAGCCATATAAGTGTGGATACCGGCCGGCGGTTCGTCTCCCGGGGGGGAGACAAGCTGGACGGCGCGCTGGAGGACTTCGGGCTGGATGTCGCCGGTCTTCGCTGCCTGGACGCCGGGGCCGGCTCCGGCGGATTCACCGACTGCCTGCTCCGCCGGGGTGCCGCCGAGGTCGTCGCGGTCGATGTGGGCTACGGGCAATTCGACTATCGGTTGCGCACCGACCCACGGGTGACTTTGTACGAGCGCACCAATGTGCGCGAGGTCCCCGACAAGGGACCGTACGACCTGGTGGTCGGCGACCTGAGCTTTGTTTCGCTGCGGTCGCTGGCCCGGACCCTGGCCGAGCTGGCAGGAGGATCGGGGGTCTGTCTGCTGCTGGTTAAGCCGCAATTCGAGGTCCCTCGCGAGCAGGTGGGTCCTGGTGGGATAGTCACCGACCCCGTGGCCCGGCAGGAAGCCATCAGGGCGACGGTGCAGGCCCTCGATGCACAGGGACTGGGGGCGGCGGGAGTAGCCGCTTCCCGCCTGAAGGGAGCCGCCGGCAACCAGGAGTTCTTTGTCATGGCCCGGGCGGGCGCCCAGACCGACCGGGATGGGATATCCGCGGCCCTGGAGAGCCTTGGTTGAAGACAATAGGACTGGTCCTTCACCCAACCAACCCCAAGGCAAAACAGGTGGCGGCGGCCATCAACGAACACGGTGCTTCGCGCGGCCTGCACGTCGTGAGTGCGGACGAGGACGACAATCCCGACGCGATCCTTGCACTGGGCGGCGATGGCACGCTCCTGCGGGCGGCTCAGATCGCCTGGCACCTGGACATCCCGGTCCTCGGCGCAAACCTGGGTAATCTCGGGTTCCTGTCGACGATCGACGCCGCCGACGTCGAGGAGATGGTAAAGAGCATGATCACCGATATCTACCGGGTGGAGGAGCGAATGATGCTTCAGGCGTCGGCCTGCCAGGGGGATTCGGAGATATGCAGCGTCATGGCTCTCAACGAGATAGTGGTGGAGCGGGGCACCGTCTCCCGGGTGGTCAAGATCCGGGTCCGGGTGGGCGAGGAGACGGTGGCGCGGTACGTCGCCGACGGTTTTATAGTCTCCACGCCCACCGGGTCGACCGCCTACTCGCTGTCCGCCGGCGGACCGGTGATGGAGCCGGAGGTCCAGGCCATGCTCCTCACCTCGGTCTCAGCCCACACACCGCTCTGGCGGTCGATTGTGGTGAGCCCGAAGCATCCGGTAATCCTGGAGACCCCCGACGATCGGGTGGCCTTCTCCGCAGACGGCCAGCCGGTGGCCATCCTGGACCCGGGGGCCGTGGTCACGGTACGGGCCCACGACCGCCCGCTCAAGCTGTTGACCGCCTATCAATCGCACTTCTACGACAAGCTGAGATCCCGCTTCCACGTTGAGCCGAACGACTGAGCCGGGAATCGAGGCTGCGCGGAACCTGCTCCGGGGGCGGTTACAATCGGCGGGATGAAGTTCGCGACCCGGAGAAAGCCTTTTCACCAGTCGTCCGGGCCCCTTGAAGGCGTCGTACGCCTGGGTAAGCGCACCAAAGTGCTGACGGCAAGGATCCAGCCCGGTGAGATCGTGGTGATCGACCATGCCGACCTGGACCGGGTAGCTGCCGAGGGCCTGGTGGAAAGACAGGTCAAGGCCGTCGTCAACGCATCCGAGTTCTGTACCGGCCGGTACCCAAACCTGGGAGCTCTGGTTCTATGCGGAGCCGGCATATCTCTTATCGAGAAGACCGGCCAGGAGGTGTTCACCCGGCTGAAGGACGGGGACCGCATCAGCCTGGACGGAGGCACGGTCCTGCGCAACGGCGAGGTGATCGCCGAGGGCGAGGTAGTGGACCTGGAGACCGCCGAGCAGCGTCTGGATGCCTGCAAGAAGAACATCTCCTCGGCGTTGGAGAGCTTTGCCGAGAACACCCTGCAGTACATGATCAACGAACGGGACTTCATCCTGGAAGCCATCCGCCTGCCGGAGATCAAAACGGAGTTCTCGGGTCGCCACGTGCTGCTGGTGGTTCGCGGATACGGCTATAAGGAGGATCTGGCGTCGCTGCGCGGGTACATCCACGATTTTCGTCCGGTCCTGGTAGGGGTGGACGGCGGCGCCGACGCCCTGCTTGAGCAGAAGCTGACGCCGGACGTCATCATCGGTGACTTCGACTCGGTAAGCACCAAGGCGCTCACCTGTGGGGCCGAGTTGGTCGTCCATGCCTTCTCCGACGGCGTGGCCCCCGGCGCAGAACGGCTGGACGCGCTGCACCTGCCGTACGCCACCTTCGAGGCTCCCGGAACCAGCGAGGACGTCGCGATGCTGCTGGCGCACGAAAAAGGAGCCGAGCTCATCGTGGCGGTGGGGGCGCGGGCGAGCATGGTCGAGTTCATGGACAAGGGCCGCAAGGGCATGGCGTCGACGTTTCTCGTGCGTTTACGGGTCGGTCCCAAGCTGGTGGACGCCAAAGGGGTAAGCGAGCTGCATCGCTCGGACCCGCGGCGCTGGGAACTGTTCGGCCTCGTGGGCGCGGCGCTGCTCACAATGCTGGTGGTTATCGGCATTTCGCAACCGATGCGCCTGGTCGTCCGCGCCGCGGCAGACTGGATGAGTGACGTCTTCTTCGTTATCACGCAAGCCTTTTGAGCTAGCCGGTCATGATTACCTTCAGGTATCACGTGGTTACCCTTGTCGCCGTATTTATGGCGATAGGCCTTGGAGTGCTGTTCGGCGCGACGTTCATAGACCAGAACATCGTGGACGGCCTGGAGGCGGCACAGGCCCGCCTGGGGGACCGCAATCAGACCTTGAGGGGGCACATCGTCGACCTGGAGCGGGAGAACCAGGCGCTGCAGACCTTTACCGGCTCCACCCGGGACCTGGTCGTCAGGAATTCCCTTAGGGACGTGCCGATCGTCCTGGTCACGTTCGAGTCGACACCCGGGGACGCCTTGGATGCGGTAAGGGAAACGCTCACGCTGGCGGGCGCCCGTACGGTCGGCCAGCTCAACCTGTCGGACCGCCTCGACCTGCGGTCGGAACAGAATCGAGAGGCTCTGGCAACCGTGTTGGGATTGACCTCCCGGGATCCCGCCGTCCTGTCGGAGGAGCTGGTGGCGCAGCTGGGCACAGCGGTGGTGGGACAGAATCCGGAGTTCCTCACCCGGCTCCTGGCGGCCGAGCTGGCCTCAGAACCGATCGCCCTTGCGGCAGACGTCGTCGTGCCGGACGACCCTCCCGCAGTCGTGATGGTGGGCGGGGGAGTCGCCAGCGAGATCAACGACCGGATAGCGGTCCCCCTGGCTCGGGAGCTGGGAACCCGTCAGACGGTCACCGCCGCGGTGGAGAAGGGGACGGATATCCAGCTGCTCAAGCCCGTCAGGGACGACTCGGGGCTGAGGGTGGTGACCGTGGACTCGATCGAGACCCCGCTCGGCCAGTCTTCGTTGGCCATCGGGCTGCAGGGGGCGCTCGGCGGCCAGTTCGGTCACTACGGAAGGGCCGGCGGCGCAACCACGGCACTGCCTATTCTGGAGAGCTGACCAGGCCGGTCAATCGACCATCCGCTCCTGGGACCTGCGCTTGAAGCGGCTGAGGCCGCCGATCCCTTTCAGGGGTGCGAATCCCCACGAGGTGCGTCTCCTTACGTCGGCCTCCATCTCCGACACCGGCTTGTACGGGTCGGTATCGGGCCGGTTGGGCGCCAGGGGAAGGTGCCAGGGGGGAGGCTCCCCCGACTCCTGCGGCGGGTCCAGCCTCAGCCCCCGGACCCCGCCCTCGTGC
>DATLGP010000484.1:0-7313 GCA_035540395.1 Actinomycetota bacterium | reverse complement strand
GATGTACGCGGCCGCGATAGCCGTTACCTTCGCCACCCTCGACCAGGCTCCGGTCGGATTCAAGTGGCGCAAGCTGACCATCCCGTGGTCCGCGCTTGCCCTTTTCGCTTTGGGACTGGGCGGCGTTGCGTCCTTCCCGTTCGACGAGCTATGGCACCGCGCCTACGGCATCGACGTCACCTTGTGGAGCCCCACCCACCTGCAGCTTCTCGGCGGCGGAGGCTTTGCCACCATCGCCACGTGGATGATGATCGCCGAGGGAGCCCGGGAGGCCAACCCCACCAAGACGGGCCGCTTCATTCACATCATGGCCGCCGGCGCATGCTTGATGGGCCTCACGATCTTCCAGGGCGAGTTCGAGTTCCTGGTGCTTCAATTCCAGATGGCGTACTACCCGGTGCTGGTCATGATCGCCGCCGGATTCGTGCTCGTGGCGGCTCGCATTGCCCTGGGCCCCTGGGGCGCCATCAAGACCACCCTGTTCTACCTCGGAGTCCGCGGGTTCCTGGTCTTGATCGTCTCCGGTGCTCTCAACCACACCGTGGTGCACTTCGCGACCTACCTGGTGCCGGCCCTGTGTGTCGAGGCGGCAGCCTGGCTTGCCAAGCCGGAGAACCGGGTGAGGTTCGCGCTTACCGCAGGCGTGCTTTTGGGTACCGTCGGCCTGGCGGCCGAGCTGGCCTGGATGCCTCTCAGCGGCTGGATGGAGGTCACCCCGGCGCTGCTGCCCAAGGCGGTTCCGCTCGCCTTCGTGGCTGCCATCGCCGCATCGTTCATCGGCGCCCGCTTCGGCAGGGTGTTCGAGCCGACCGACAACCCGGAGAAGGCCCGCATGCCGAGGGGCGTCATCGCAGCGGCGACGCTGGCGATAATCGTCACACTGGCCATCCCGCTGCCCCGGCAGGCGGGCGACGTCAGCGCAACCATGCGCCTGGTGGACCGCCAGGGAGACATGGCCAAGGTTGAGGTCACCCTCGACCCGCCGGACGCGGCCGAGAACTACACCGTGTTCGGCGTCAACTCCAACCAGGGTGGTGACCCCGTGGTCAGCTCCCGGTTGATCCCCACCGGCGAGCCGGGGACCTACCTCTCGGAGAACGCCCACCCGCTGTCGGGGAACTGGAAGACCTCGGTCGCCCTGTTCCGCGGCAACGAGGTGATGTCGGCTCCGGTGTACCTGCCGGCCGACCCCGAGTTCGGGGCTCCGGCGGTGCCTGCTCTGGATGAGCGGACCGAGCCGTTCCGGGTGATCACCGACATCACGCTGCGGGAGACGCTGGCCTTCGACGGGCCGATGTGGCCGTCGATCGTCGCCTACACCGAGATCCTGGCGGTGCTGATTGCCTGGATCGCCATCTTCGCCCTGGCGGAGCGGCGGATAGTGGCCGCCAGAGTGGACGGCTACAAGCCGAGCGGCTTGCGAGCAAAGGAGCCCAGCTACTCCGGAGCCTGAACGCCTGCAACTCCCCGAATCCCAAAGAGGCGCCGCAATTGCGGCGCCTCTTTGGTTTTTTACGGCGGGCACTGTCAACCCCGCTACCTGTCCGGCTGTCCGGGTTTGGTCCGGTCCGGTCAGACCGGCGCCCGGGGGGCGCCGCAGTGCCAGCAATCGGTGAACTGGCCCTCGATGGTCTCCGAGCATCCCGGACAGGTCCACTCCTGTACCTCCAACTCGTCCCGCAACGCCCTGGCGATGAGTTCCCGCGCCCGCTCCCGGTCCTCCTCCGCGACCCAGATGGAAGGCAGCGTGTCCATGGTGATAGGAACCTCGCCCTGCAGCGCTACCAGGTGCTCCCCCCGGACGACGCACAGGATGCCCTCAGCGTCCAGAAACCCGCGGATGAGGTGAGCCTGCATGAGGTTTTGTGCGACGTAGGCCTGGATCACCGAAGCTCCTTCACCGGGGTGGGTGCAGATTCAGGATAGTTCCGGCAAGGTGATCGCAGAAGGGATCAGCCTCCGATGTAGGACATCTCCACCTTGGGCAGGCTCTCCTTCAGGCCTTCGGTGAGGGAGGAGCGGATCTGCGAGTACCGGTCCTTTCGGTTGGCCCAGGTTTCGCCCACGGCCTTGAAGAGCTCCTCGTCGGTGATGCCGTCCCGCATCAGCTGGCGCAGATCCTGGCCCTTTACTGCGAACAGGCAGGTGTAGAGCTTGCCCTCGGCCGAGATGCGCGCCCGGGTGCAGCCGCCGCAGAAGGGCTGGGTCACCGAGGCGATTATCCCAACCTCGTTCTCGAAGTCCTTGTAACGCCAGCGGTTGGCCACCTCGCCGGGATAGTTCGGCGGAATCTGCTCCAGCGGCATGTCGGCGTTGATGATGTCCACTATCTCCGAAGCGGGGACCACCTCGTCCAGCTTCCAGCCGTTGCTGTGGCCGACGTCCATGTACTCGATGAACCGGAGGATGTGTCCCGCCTCGCGAAAGTAGCGAGCCATCGGCAGGATGCTCTGCTCGTTGACCCCGCGTTTGACCACCATGTTGATCTTGATCGGCTTGAGGCCCACCCTCGCCGCTTCGTCGATGCCGGCAAGTACCTTCTCCACCGGGAACGCGACATCGTTCATTGCCTTGAAGATCTCGTTGTCCAGCGAGTCCAGGCTGACCGTCACCCGGTTCAGGCCGGCGTCCTTGAGGGCTTGGGCCTTGCGGGCAAGCATGGAGCCGTTGGTGGTCAGGGTCAGGTCCAGGCCGGGAATGGCCGCCAGCATCTCGATGAGGCCCTCCAGGTTGCGGCGCACCAGCGGCTCGCCGCCGGTGAGGCGGATCTTCTCGACGCCGTGGGCCACGAAGACCCGTGCCAGCCGTTCGATCTCTTCGAAGGTGAGCAGCTCCTTGCGGTCCAGGAACTGGTAGTCGCTGCCGAAGATCTCTTTTGGCATGCAGTAGATGCAGCGGAAGTTACACCGGTCGGCAACCGAGATCCGAAGGTCGCGCAAGGGCCGACCCAGGGTGTCGGTGACCCCTGAAGCCCGCTTTTCCGTTCCTGCAGTCAATGAAGTCGCCATTCGCTCAGTTTAACGTTCGAGGGGTTAAAAGAATTCCCTCCCAGCGATTATCAGCGGAGGGATCCACCAAGCGAAGAGGGCCCTCCTAGCCGCGGTTGACGCGAAAGACGGGATAGTTGACGGACGGCGCGGCCGGCTCGGGCAACCTGGTCCCTTTCAGCAGCCTGCGTGAAGTTCGCCACATCAAGCCCGAGGCAATCATGAGCAGGATTCCGCCGACTATGAATTTGAGGGGGTTGGTGACCGTGACTCCGTCTCCCAACCCGGCCTGTGCCTGCGGGTCGAAAGGAGAGGGGTCGCCGCCGGCGGCTGCTTCGAACTGCTCGGGGGGTACGCCTTCGTAGGGCAGGGTCTCGTCAAAAGCGGTTCCTCCGGGCGCGGCCTTCACTATCGGGGCGATGGCCCTGCCGAAACTCTTGTTGGTCGCAGGCGGCGGTGCTCCCGGGGTCTCTTTGCCGGTCACGATATTGGTGCCCGGCACCACCGGCTTGTCGGGGTCGGCAGGTGCTGCACCGGGCTGGCCCGCGGGTTCGCCGCCGCCCTCCGGGGCGGCCGCCGGTGGGGGAGGCGCTGCGACCGTCAGGGCGGCGGTGGCGCCCGAGGCCGAAGACGCCACGCCGGAACTGCTTACCGGGCTCTTTCGCACCGCGGAGACCCGGTAGGCAAGCGGCTTGGAGTGGGGAGCCGAGCTGTCGGTGAACGAGGTGGCTCCACCGCTGAAGACGTCGGTGAAGCTGCCGCCGTCGATAGAGCGCTGCACCTTGTAGCCGACCAGGTCCTTCTCCGGGTTGGCAGACCAGGTGACGTGGGGCACGCCGTCTTTGAGGGCGGACTTCACGCCGGTCGGGACGGCCGGAGGATTGTTGACCAGCACATTGCCGACAACCGCCTTCTTGCCTGCGGTGTCACGAGACGATGTTGCGTGGGCTTCTATGTCGTACGCGCCGTTCACCACGCCGGTATTCCAGCTGGCGGAAAAGTTGTTTCCGTCCTTGGTGACCGACGGCGATCCGCCGCCTTCGGCGGGCCACCCCGAACGCGGCCTGACGGTGATCTTGACCGATATGTCCTCGGCCAGCAGGCCGGTGCCGAGCACCGAGTCCGGATCGGCCCGGACCACAAGGGCCGCGCTCTTGCCGGTGAACTCCTGGCCCCCGGCCGGCGCCTGAGTAAACGACACCCCGGCGACCGCGGCCGCGGGGGACACCCACAGCGCGGATAGCACCAGTCCAGCGAAAACCGCCATCAACCGTCGTCTCATGAGAATGCCTCAGTCTCTATCAGCTTGGCTCTGGCCACCAGTCTCTGTTTGTCGCTGCCCCTGGGATGGCATGTCGTCAAGGTGAGAATGGATTCGGGTACCTGCTCGGCGACGCTCCAGTCGTTGGCTGCAACGACCCACGGGTTCTGGTGTCCGTCGAACGGCTCGATGACCTCGTAGGTGTGCTTTGCGAAGGGGGTCTCCAAAAAGATCTTGTCGCCCGGCTTGAGGATCTCCAGGTTGGCAAACGGCTTGCCGTACGTGGTGCGGTGGCCGGCAATCGCCACGTTGCCCGGTTCTCCCGGAAGGGGAGTGTTGGGGTAGTGGCCGGCACCGGTGTTCAGCGCCTTGTTCGAGGTCCCTTCTACTACGATCGTGTCGGTCTTCATGGCGGGAATGATTATGCGGGTCAGAGGCTGGGCGTCCCCCACGCGGCCCTCCCGGTACGCCACCTTGTGGTCTTCACTGGCAAAGGCGTCGCGCAGGGTGTTCTGAGTCCGTCCTGCCTGCCAGTCCGTGTAGAACGGGTAGGCGACGAACCCGGCCGCACCCACCGCGGTGGCAACCGCCATGAAAGCCAGGGCCAACGCCAGAACCCGGCGGCCCTTCATGCTCAATGCCAAGTGATCACCTCTTAGCCGACCAACCCCGTCAGAGGTGATGCTCGTTCTGAGCGCCGGTTCCGGGGAAGGTGGGGAACAATTCTACCGGTAGTTGACGAAGTGGCTCGGTCCTTTTTTCGGACCGAGCCACTTCGGTGTTCATGACTCGGTCGGGTTAGGGAGCGCCCTCAGCTTTGAACCGTAGCCTGCGGTACCCGGCTGCGGACAGGAGCGATACCAGGACCAGGCCCATGGCCGAGCCGACGAACAGGACGTTGTTTCCACCCGTCCTGGGCAACGGCGGCGGAACCTGCGCCTGCACCTTCGGGATCTCGACCCGTACGCCGCCGTTCAGTGCCAGCTTGAGCTGGGCTCCTCCCTGTGCGGAGTCAAGGTTGCAGTTAGCGTTGACTGCGACGGTGTTGATCAGATGCCCGCCCGCAGAGTCGGCCGGTATCCCGACCAGGATATTCAACGCCTTCGTCCCTCTAGGTGGTATCGGTCCCACATCGTTCCATGTGACGACGTTGGCGGCCACCGAGCTTGCACCGGGATCCTGGCTCTTGATGGTCCACGTGACGCCCCTGGTTCCCTCGATGGTGTCGACCACCCTGACGTCGGTCAGCGTGCAATCGTACGGGTTGACCACGTTGATGGTGTAGGTGAAGTCGTTGCCGGCATTCACCGGGTCGGGGTTGGCGGTCTTCGTGACGGGAATGTCCGGGCACTTGATGCCGCCCGCCGGCACCGCGGCCGCAACCTCCATGTGACCGATGCGCACGTCCAGCAGCTCCAGGTTCAGAGTCGGGAGGGGCGTGCTACCGAGAAGGCCCTGGAGAATGCCGCCGAGCAGCTGCTCACCGCCGGGCAGGAGACGGACTCGAACAACGTCGACCGACGCTGAAGCGGATGTGCCGTCGGGGTTCTCGACAACGGTGGGGTCCGGGTTCAACGCGACCTCCACGAGGCCGAGGCCGAGCAGCCCGCCGGGCCCACCCAGAAGGTTGTTGACCGTGTCGGTGATCGGGACCAGTCCGAGGATCTGGTTGAGCGTGAGCTCGAGGCTCGGCGCAATGCCTCCGACCGTGGCCGGCAGAGTGTTTTCGATGCTCAGAATCGTGGCGTTGCCGTCCGACCCGGGGTTGTACTGAATGTACGCCTGGCCGGGGATGCCGGTGGCCACTGCCCGCATGGTCCATTCACCCAGGACGTTGATCGTGATTTCGGCTCCGGGGATCCCCTGGAAGAGCACGATCGGAGCAAGGGTTTGCTTGGTTTCGCTCATCAGTGCGGCGTCGTCGCCGATCTTTTGACCCGATCTGTCGGTCTGGGGGACCAGCCGGGTCCGGGAAGAAGTTCTGACTGCGCCGGGGTTTTGAGTGCTTGGGTTGGTACCGATCAGGGCACTCGTGATCGTGTTGAGCAAATCGGAAATCGGATCCCCCAGCAGGTTCAGGTCCGCTGCGTTGCCCTGGCCGAAGCTCATGTCCTCGCCGAGGATGCAGTTGTTGGCGTCGTACCTGGCTTGGGCGCGTCCCTCCAGGACGCCGGCCGACACGACCGGCGACACGGGCAGCTCCAAGAGCCTCCTGACGATGAGGTCGGTGGAAGGCGGAGCTGCTGCCGCGGCTTGCTGCTGGGCGAGAAGGTCGCCACCGAGCAGGTTCGCCTCGAGGCCGAACCCGGCTCCGTAGCTGTTCTTTCCGGCAAGTACCGGCGAGACCACGCGTCCGAGCTCATCGGTTACCGCGGCATTGAGGCCTCTTGAGTTGACCGACGCAGACCCGTGGCCCGCATCAACTTTTAGCACGTCCTGGCCGGCGAGCAGCGAAAGAGCGCCCGCGTGCAGGTAGGTGCCGGTGGCGTAACCGGAGAAGCCGGCGTCCTTGAAGGGGACCGCGGCTTGAGCCGGTGTCACAAGCATGGCGGCTAGGGCGGTCAGCGTGATTAACGCTGCAAGCCTGTGCCCCAATCTGGATTTCCTCAACATTTGGAATTTTCTCCTCTTACTTAAAGAAAGCGCTATTTGGCTATTGGGTGCCGCCATGCTATTTGAAGTGCTTCATCCGAATCCAGTATTCCGGTAAACCTAGGAGGCCTAAGCCCGCCATCAGGCAGCACAAACAACACCAATGTGTTCACCCGCTACTGAGCGTGCTAAGGATTCACCAAGCGTGGCTGATTGTCAAGCCTAAATTGACGTTTCGGAGCGAATCGCAAAAGACGTTTTAGGGCGATTCGGCAGGACGGCTGTCAGCCCCCGGACGGTGCGTTTTGCCCGCTGTGTCCTGCGCGCGATATGCCGCCGGCGTCTGCTACCCCGTCGACATGCTCGATCAACAATATGGCACCTTCGGGCTGCGATCCGTCGTAGCTCATGGGCGTTATGGCCACCCGGCAGCGGATGCTCTTTCCCCTTCGGTTAACTGCGGCCAACTCCAG
>DATLGP010000483.1:0-3893 GCA_035540395.1 Actinomycetota bacterium | reverse complement strand
CCCCCGGCCGGCCCAGACGCCCCACCGACATTCCCGAGTTCAGGTGGTCGGCGTACTCCTGCCAGCTCGACAGCGGCGGCGGCATCCCCTGCCTGGGGAGCAGTCCCGAAATGAGGGGTCTCACCGACGCCATCGATGTGTCCCGGCCGCAGTGTACCGGCGCGTTGGCGGCCAGCGCCGCCAGCTCGGGCAGCCACGACCGCATGGCGTTGTACACCCCGAGCGTCCGGTCGGCGCCGGCAAGGCCGACGTGAACGTGCAGACCGCACACCAGCTGCTGGCGGAGCACGTCGCCGTACTCGGCAAGCATGCGGGCGTAGCGATCGCCCGAGTTGACCGCCCCCGAACGTGCCGAGAACGGATGGACGCCGGCCACCGCCAGCCGGGCCCGGGTGCCTACGTGACCGGCCAGCATGCGCCGGCATTCCCGCATCTCGACCGCGAGGTCGTCGATACGGGTATGGGGGCTGGAAGCGATCTCGATATGGGCGGCCGGCAGTTCCGGCTTGAAGCGCCGGTCCAGTCCCTCCAGGAGCACCGGTCCGCAGGCGAGCAGATCGAGGGTACTCGGGTCCAGGACCATGATCTCCTCCTCCAGCCCGAAGGTAACCGCCTCGGTCCGGTCGAACCGTGCTCGAAGTGACTTCGCATCTACCGGGGAAGGCCAGTCCGACTTCATGGATTACCTCCCGCCGCTTGGGGGAACGGTGGAGTCGTGAAACTCTTCCGTCTTCCCGGGGTGCACCGGCCGGTCAGCGACACCTGGCTGCTGGCCGGCGCCATGCGCCGTGAGATCACGCCGGGCGCCCGGGTGGCGGACATTTGCACCGGTACCGGCGCACTGGCCATCAGCGCTGCCCGGGCGGGTGCCGGTACGGTTGTAGGAGTGGACCTGACCCACCGGGCGGTGTTTTGCGCCCGGTTGAACGCCAGGCTGAACCGGGCGCCGGTCGAGATCCGCCGGGGCGACCTGTTCGGCCCGCTGGCCGGCGAGAGGTTCGATGTGATCGTGTCCAACCCGCCCTACATACCCGCTGAAACCGATCGGCTGCCTCGCCGGGGGGCGACGGTACCGCTGGACGCCGGGCTGGACGGGCGGGCCCTGCTGGACCGGATCTGCCGGGAGGCTCCCGACCACCTGGTGACGGGAGGGGCGATATTGGTGGTTCATTCTTCGATATGCGGGACGGAAAAAACCACCGAGGCGCTGTCCGGCGTGGGCCTCAGCGTCGACGTGGTTCTCCGCCGGCCCGGCCAGCTCGGCCCGGTAATGACCGCCCGAGCCGCAATGATGCGCGAGAGGGGCCTGCTGGGGCCGGACGACATCGAGGAGATCGTAGTGGTCCGGGGCCGGCTCACGGACCGGCCCGCCGGCCCGGCGGCCGGCACCGCCCTGAAGGCCGCCGGCGTCGGTGGAGACGGCGCCATAGATTGACCTCCCGGGGTCGATTGGGTTCGTGGCCTCTAGGTACCCGGAGCCCCAACTTTCCCAAACCGCCGGCCGGACATGACGTTGGCCCCCCGCGACGCGCCGGGGAGCCAACGGAAAGCCTCATCACTCACCTGCCCATTCGGGCAGCCGAGCAAGCTTTAGCCGGGGGTGTTGAGAGCCAGGAACATCATGATCCCGAACACAACGAGAACGAAGACCAGGACCATGAGGGGATTGACATTGTGCATAAGTTCCACCTTCCACCGCGGGAGATCTGGAACCCCTCCCGACTTATCGTCAAACGCCAAATTACAGGGGAAGAATAGTCACCTGGCTGCTAAAAGTGAAATCTTCGATTGCTGCGAACCGGCACCGAGCACTCGACCCGGCTGGTATTTCCCTCGCGAGTCGCCAGCGCGTAGACTCCCGGTGTCAAAAACCTGGCGATCCGGACGATAGGAGTCAAGCGGATGAGTAAGTCAGACCTGTTCCGAAGAAGCCACCGCCATAACCCGGCGAGTCGCTGCCGCCGAACCACCCGGCTGCTGGCGGTTCTCACCGCCCTGGCGCTTACGGCAACGGCATGCGGCAACGGTGGGGACGGCCCGACAGGTACGGGGGACGAGGAGATCGACCTTGCAGCGTTCTGCGAGAACGTGATTGCGGGAGAGGCCAGATTCCAGCAGGGCCCCGAGACCGACGACCAGGGCAACCCGACCGAGGAGGGGCTGGAAGAGTTCCGGAACGAGATCCAGCCGCACCTCACCGAAATTGAGCAGAACACCCCGGAGGAGATCCAATCCGAGATCGAGACGGTGCTCTCCGCAGTCCGGACCGCCATCGACGAGGGAGATACGGCAGCCGTCGAGTCGCTCGAGTTCTTCGAGGCGGAAGCAGTGATGGACGAGTACGTCTTCGACAACTGCGAGATCGAGAACAAGCAGGAGTTCGTAGCGGTCAACTACGAGTACCAGGGGGTGCCGGAGACTCTGGAGGCCGGCCAGACCGGTCTGCGCATGGAAAACCGGGGAACCGAGGTCCACGAAGCGATCGTCTTCCGGATCAACGACGACGTCGACACGCCCAGCCGTGAGCTGTTGGACCTTCCCGAGGAGGAGGCCGAAGCAAGCATGGAGTTCCGGGGGGCCGCCTTCGCAGGTCCGGGTGAAGCCGGCTCGGCCGTGATCGACCTGGACCCAGGCCGCTACGCTTTCGTGTGCTTCATCCCGGTGGGCACGACCTCCATGCAGGCGCTGTTCGAAGAGGGGGGAGAAGAGGAGGGCGCTTCGCCCGCGACCGGCGCGTCCCCGACGCCTACCGGCACCCCGACGCCTACCGGCACCCCGGCCGCTGCGGCATCGCCGACCCCGACTGCCACGCCGACGCCGGCCGGCTCACCCGGCGCCGGTGAAGGGGAGGGTGAGGAAGGCCCGCCGGCCCACTTCACGCAAGGCATGTTCGTCGAGCTCACGGTGAGCTAAGCGGGCAGTCGCAGCAACACAAAGCCCGGTCCTTGAGGGACCGGGCTTTGTGTTGCGGGCAAGGCTTCGGAGTACCCCCGATGGGTTTCGAACCCACGATCTCCGCCTTGAGAGGGCGGTGTCCTAGGCCGCTAGACGACGGGGGCCTGTTCTTCGATGATACCGGACCCGGCGGTTGCGACGCGTCGGGCGGTTCGGGCGAACGCCGGTGCGGCTGATAAACTCGAATGCGCAGCCCCCACCGTTAGACTTGGACGGCTGTTGACGCACCTTGCCGGGTAGATCAATTGGCAGATCGCCTGCCTCTGGAGCAGGAAGTTCTAGGTTCGACTCCTAGCCCGGCAGCAAGTGGACCCTAACAACGATCCCCCGCTGGTGCTGGTCTACCGCGCCATCCCCAGCGATCCCTCGGTCCGGTCCAGCAACTCACTGTTTATCACCGAATCCGCCGGCCAAAAGGGCAAGCCCGAGCGCCGGCTCCTTTTTAGCGGCCCCTCCCCCGCTCCGCAAACCGTGGCTTCCCGCATGGGGGTCGAGCGGGGTACCGCCCTGCTGGAGCGGCGGCGTCTGATGCTGGTGGACGGGGTCCCCGTCCGGCTTGCGATCAGCTACTTCCCAACCGATGCGCCCGAGGCCGGCGAGCTTGCCGGCGACACCTTCCTACCCGGAGGGCTTCAGGAGCTGTTCGACCGGCACGGCAGGCGGTTCCAACGAGCCGAGGAGACCCTGGTCGCCCGGCTACCGACCCCGGTGGAGGCCGAGGTCTTGCAGATCTCACCGGCAGAACCGGTGGTGGAGATCCTGCGGACCTCGTACGACGACCGGCAGAGTCCGGTCCATACCCTGCAGACGATATGCGCTGCCTCGCGCCACGTCTTCCCGGTCACCCAGGCGCCGGGCGACACGGTTTTCTAGGGATCCCCGGCCGGGGGCCGCTCCCCGCTTAAGGGCAGTTGGGGAAGCAGGGCGGGAACATGTCC
>DATLGP010000482.1:0-4465 GCA_035540395.1 Actinomycetota bacterium | reverse complement strand
CCTTCTCCATAACCGTCGCCCAGCGGACCAGGGAGTTCGCGCTTTTGCGGGCCCTCGGCGCCAGCGGCAGCCAGGTGACCGGGGCGGTGTTCCTCGAGGCCTTGCTAATCGGGATCCTGGCGTCGGCCGTCGGCATCGCCGCGGGCTTCGGCATCGCGCTTGCGCTGAACGCGGTCCTGGAGGCTTTCGGAATCGACCTGCCGTCGGAGAACCTGGTCTTTCTCCCGAGAACGGCGATTGTGGCGGCGGTGGTCGGAATCGGGGTCACCCTGGTCTCCGCGGTCGCCCCGGCCCGGCGCGCGGCTCGCATCTCGCCGATGGCCGCACTGCGGGAGACGGCCCCCAGGGCCCCTCGTTTTTCACCCCAACGAACGATAGTCGGATTGCTGATAACCCTGATCGGGGTTGCCATTCTCATGGCCGGCCTTTTTACCCAGGCCGGCCGGCCGGTGCAACTGGTAGGGGCCGGCGCGTTCGTAACCTTTCTCGGCGTGGCCGTGCTTGCGCCGCTGTTCGCAGGTCCCCTCGCCAACATCATCGGGGCCCCGCTGCAGGCGCTGAGGATGCCGGGGAAGCTGGCGCGGCGCAACGCCGCCCGCAACCCCAAGCGCACGGCCGCCACCGCGGCGGCGCTCATGATCGGATTGGCGCTGGTCGGACTGGTGAGCATCATGGCCGATTCCCTCAAGGCATCGACCGACCGGGTGCTCGACAAGTCGCTGAAGGCGGACTTCACGATATCGGCAGGGGGATTTACCGGGGGCTACGTGAGCCCGGAGGTCGCGCGCGAGATCAACCAGCTGCCCGAAGTCCAGGTCGCATCACCGCTCCGTTTGGGCCAGTTCCGCCGGGACGACGACAGGGCGTTTTTCGTTGCCGGTGTGGATCCGCAAAGCTTCGAGGCCGTGGCCGATCTCGAAGTGACTGCCGGCTCCTTTGCGTCGCTGGGTACAGGCGAGGTCTTTCTATACGGCATGGCCGCCCAGGACCTGGGGCTGGAGGTGGGGGACCGCTTCGCCATGCAGTTCGCCGCCACCGGCACACACCAGATGAGGGTGGCGGGCCTGTTCGACAACAAGGCGCTTGTTTCCACCGACTACGTGCTGGCAATTCCGGCTTACGAGGAGCACTTTCCGGACAAGGTCGACCTGCAGGTCTTCGTGAAAGTGGCCCCCGGCACCGGCGCATCCGAGGCTCGGGCGGCGATAGACCCCGTGATCGAGAAATATCCAAACGTGCGGCTGCAGGATCAGACCGAATCGAAGGCGGAGTCGGCATCTCAGGTCAACCAGCTGCTCGGGCTGGTCAGCGCGCTGCTGGGGCTGGCGTTGATCATCGCCCTGTTCGGCATCACCAATACGCTGGCTCTTTCGGTGTTCGAGCGCACCCGGGAGCTCGGTCTGCTGAGGGCGGTCGGGATGGGCCGCCGGCAGACCCGATCCATGATCCGGTGGGAAGCGGTGATCATATCGATCATCGGTGCGGTGCTGGGCCTGGTGATCGGCCTGTTCTTCGGGTGGGCGCTGGTCACCAGCCTCGAGTCCGAGGGGATCACCGAGCTTTCGATTCCCTTCGGCCAGCTCGCCGGCTATGTGCTGGTGGCGGCCCTTGCCGGGGTGCTGGCCGCCTTGCCGCCCGCCCGCAGAGCCGGCCGGCTCAACGTGCTGGAGGCCATCTCAACCGAGTAGGTGGATCATCGCGATCTTGCCGGACGCCGGTTTTGGCCGATGCCCGTAGGGGTAAATTTACGGCATCCCAACGGTTGCCCCCTTGGCTGTAGAAGCCGGCCTGACATCGCCAGTCGTTGCCCCGACCTGCCCGCATGAAGACGGGGGAAGGGGAAGTGAACGAAAGGAGGAAGCCATGCTCATGAGATTCGACCCATTTCGGGAGCTGGACCGGGTAGCTCAGATCTTCAACCAAGGCCCGTCCGCCTCAACAAACCCGATGCCGATGGATGCTTATCGGGAGAACGACGACTTCGTTGTTCACTTCGACCTGCCGGGGGTCGACCCGCAATCGGTTGACCTCACGGTCGAGAAGAACGTCCTGACTGTGCGGGCCGAAAGGTCGTGGCCGGTGAGCGACCGTCAGGAGCTGCTGGTATCCGAGAGGCCGCAGGGAATTTTCACCCGTCAACTCTTCCTCGGCGAGAGCTTGGATTCGGAAAGGGTGGACGCCAACTACTCCAACGGCGTGCTCACTCTCGTCATCCCGGTGCGAGAGCAGGCGAAGCCGCGCAAGGTTGCGGTGCACTCGGCCGAAGGCGACCGTACCACCATCGAAGCCCGCTCTCCGGGCAGCGGTGAGCGGGAGTCCGAGTCGGGTTACCAGGACGGAAACGGTTCGCAGTCCGGTCAGGCCGCATCGACCGGGAGTTCGCAGCGCCCCTGACGGGTCTCCGGCTTACAGATGGATCGGTGAGGGTCCGGGATCTCCCGGACCCGGAGCCGCCCTTCAGAGCAGGCCCTCTGGGGCGGCTCGGGGGCCGGCGGCGAGCTCTTGACCCCTTCCTCCAGCTCGCCGGCGGCATTCCCCTTCGCGGGAGCAGGTTTGCCTGCCGGGAGGGAACGTGACGTCTCAGATCGTGGGCTGCCCGGGATGCGGCAAGCGAAACCGCGTCCCGGCGACCGCTTCGGGCCTTCCCCGCTGTGCCGGCTGCCGGGCCGATCTGCCCTGGGTGGCGGATGCGGACGACTCGAGCTTCCATGAGGTGGTGGAGAAGTCCAGCGTCCCGGTCCTCGTCGATATGTGGGCTCCCTGGTGCGGTCCCTGTAGGCAGGTCAGCCCGGTCCTGGAGCGGCTGGCGGCCACCTTCGCCGGCCAGATGAAGCTGGTCAAGGTAAACGTGGACGAGTCACCCCGCACCTCGATGCGCTTCGACGTCAAGGGGATCCCTACTTTGATGCTGGTAAAGGGGGGCCGGGTGGTCGCACGCCAGACGGGCGCAGCTCCCGAGCCGCGATTGAGGCAATGGCTGGAATCGGAGCTGGCGGGAGGAAAGGCCGGCGCAAGGCCGCCGGGCTAGTTTCGGGAGCCCGGTTTACGCCCTAGATTGCGGTGAACTTGGATCCGGTGTGGCGCAGCCGGCGGCGCGCCTTTACCAGGTCATCGGGAGCCTGGCAGGGATACGTTCTCATCGACCATGGATGCCATCCGATGGCTCCGTAATGCTCGCGAACGAAAGACTTGAGCTCCCCCCGGTGTTCTCCGCAGGCATAAAGGGTCGCGCCGTAGATGCCATTGCCGCTCCAGATCAGCCATTTTTCGGGATAGGCGTCCACCCATTCGCCGAACCTGGCGTTGAGCAGCTGGCGCTCGATGCTCCCCTGGGTGAGGTGGTCGGGGCAGCCCCCGCAGACCTCACACTTGAAGATCAGGCGGTACGACATTGACCTAACATAGACAATCAGACCCTCGAATACCAGACCCCGCTCCTGGGGAAGCGGGCGAGGAAAGATGCCCCGACTCGGCAGTTAGCGAGAACCTTTGCCGGACGGCACCTGGGCTAAACCTCCAGGGCGGGCCTTGCGCGGGTGAGAAACGGGGCGCCGGCTGCCGTCGGGGGTTTCTGCCCGAGTCCCCTCCATTAGACTGCCAGCATGTCCTCATGGTCTGAAGTGATGGTGGCGGCTCCGGCGCTGGCCAGCACGATCAAGGCCCGCTTCGATGCATACGGGCTGGGCCTGCTCGCCACGATTCGCTCGGATGGCTTTCCTCGGATCAGCGGTATCGAACCACTGTTTGCAGAAGAGTTGTGGCTCGGCATGATGCCCAACTCCCGTAAGGCGGCCGATCTAAAGCGGGACCCCCGCCTGTGCCTTCATAGCGCGACTTCGGACAAGAACGTGACGGCCGGGGACGCCAAGCTGTTCGGCCGGGGAGTGGAGGTGGAGGATCAAAAGGCATTGCGCCGGTTTCAAGCCGACTTTGCCGCCCAATCGGGCAGCGGGGCACCGCCGGGGCCGATGCACCTTTTCCGGGTGGAGGTAAAGGAGATCAGCTTTCTCAGCCCGAATGTGGACCACCTGGTGATCGAGTCGTGGCGGCAGGGGGGCAAGGTGCGAAGGGTCGAGCGGCGCTAGGGGCCCAGTCCGGCGCCACCTCGAGCCGGACCCCCAGACAGTGCGGAGCCGCCCCGAGGGTGGACTGATCGTGCTCATCCAACCCTCGAGGCGGTGCTCCTCGTAACCTCTAGAAACCGATAGGGGTCGGGACGGTGCCCGACCCGTTCGGGTCAGGCTAGGCGCAAGTCCAGGGCTGCCAGCCCCGGTCCAGGAAAAGCGCGTGAGCCGCCAGGACCTGAGTCACCGCGTCCGAACCGTGACCGTAGTCGGCCCGCTCGTTGGCGCCCATCTGGAAAAGGCCGAGGTACTGGCCACTTTTGGCGTTGGTCCGCATCGTGGACTCGCAGCGGGCTACCTTTACGGCTTTCTCTCCATGCGGCCCAAAGACCTCGCGGATC
>DATLGP010000481.1:0-2331 GCA_035540395.1 Actinomycetota bacterium | reverse complement strand
GAACCAGCATCAGTTATTGCTCCCGGACCCGCCCGGATTGTCCGGCTGGTAGTCCTCGCCGAGCCGGGCCTTCTTGGACAGGCGGACATCACTCAACTCCTGCACCAGCTTTTTGATGGTCTCCATCCGGGTTTCCCAGTGGGTCCCCCGGGCGGTCAGCCTGACGGTGCGGGTATCGGCGCCCCCGTGATTGAGCTCCACCTTCAGGTGCTGCCGGGGCAGCAAAGGCTCTACCTTGTCCCCCCACTCCACCGCCACCACGTAGGAGGGGTCCAGGTACTCGTCCAGGCCCAGGTCAATCACCTCCTGGATCCTTTCCAGCCGGTAGACGTCCAGGTGCATGAGCGGGAACCGCCCGCCCTGGTACTCCTTCATGAGGATGAAGGTGGGCGAAGTCACCCTCTCGACGATTCCCAAACCCTTAGCCAGACCCTGGACGAAGGTGGTCTTGCCCGCGCCGAGATCTCCGGCCAGCACCAGCACGTCACCGGGGACCAGCAGGGGCGCAATTCCCTCCGACAGCAGCTTCGTCTCCTCCGGCGAGCGCGTGGTGATCACCAGCTCGTGGTTGGGTTTGCGGGATGCGGACACCTCAGGACGTCGTCAAAACAGTGAGCCTTGCTCTACCAGTGGCCCTGCGTCCGGGGCAGGAGCAACGGGGCCGGCCGCCGCGGGCGCCGGAGCGGGAGCGGGGACCGGCCTGGCTTTGGCGAGCTCGCGGTTGATCAGGTCGAAGTCGGAGCGGATGAGAGCAAACTGCGGCGAGCCCACCCCGCCCGAGTGCAAAGCAGCCGCCGGGTGCAGCGTGGGGATCACCTTGGCGCCGAAGGCCCGGAAGATCTGGCCCCGGACCCTGGTGATCGAAAGCTGCCTCTCCAACAGGAAGCGGGTGGCGAAGTTACCCAGGGTCACGATGACCGTGGGTTTGATGAACTCGATCTGCGCCTTGAGGTAGGGGGTGCAGCTGGCGATCTCGTCCGGCTCGGGGTTTCGGTTGGACGGCGGCCGGCACTTGACGACGTTGCAGATCACGCACCCGCTGCGGTCCAGGCCGATGTACTCCAGCAGACCGTCCAGCAGTTTGCCGGCGGCCCCCACGAACGGTTTGCCCAGCCGGTCCTCGTGAAACCCGGGCGCTTCACCGATGAACATCAGGTCGGACTCAGGGTTCCCGTCCATCCAGACCACCTGGGTCCGGCTTCCCGACAACCGGCACCGGGTACAGCCGGAGGCCTCGGCCTTAGCATGCTCGAGCGTCTGCCAAACCACGGATACCCCCCAACGAACCGGCATCGATTCAGGGCGCGGCATCAACTTCCGCCCCTTCACGTTCAACCCATGATAACCACTGAACAGGCGTAGCCGAGCCGGCTCAGGAGCCCCCAGGACCCGGTTGCCGGTTCAGGTAGATGCGGCGCACCCGGGCGCTGATTCCGCACACCACCTCGTAAGGGATGGTGCCCAGCTTGTCGGCCATCTCCTGGGCGGTAATCCGGTCGTCCCTCTGGCGGCCGAGGATCACCACCTCGTCCCCGATCTCCACCACGTCGTCGCCGGCATCCACCAGGAAGTGATCCATGGTGATGGTTCCCGAGATCCGGTAACGACGGCCCCGGATCAGGACTTCGCCGTGGTTGCCGAGCGCCCGCCTCAAGCCGTCGGCGTACCCGCAGGGGATCGTCGCCACCAGCCCGTCCCGGCTCAGCTTGTAGCGCTGGCCGTAGGAGATGGCCTCCCCGGCGGCAAGTCGCTTCACCAGGCCCACCCGGGACTTCAGGCTCATCGCCGGCTCCAGCTCCACCGTGCCGGCCAAAGCCGGGGACGGGTAGATGCCGTAGGTGGCGATGCCGGTGCGGACCAGATCCAGGTGTGCCTCGGGCAGGGTGAGCGCTCCGGCCGAGTTCGACATGTGCCGTATCAGGCCGTCGGCCTTCGGCCCCAGGCTGTCCAGCAGTTCCCCGAACAACTTGTGCTGCTGGGAGGTGAACGAGTTCGCCACCTCCTCGGCGACTGCGAAGTGGGTCCAGATGCCCTCAACCCGAAGCCCGGGCAACCCCCGAAGCAGGTCCAGGAACTCCTCGGCCTGCTCGCAGGCGACCCCGTACCGGTGCATGCCGGTGTCGACCTTCACGTGGCACCCCAGCGGGTGTCCCCCGGTTGCCTGGGCCGCCCAGGCCCTCGCCGCCTCCTCGGTGTAGATGGTCGGGGTCAGGCGGAACTCGGCCGCTGCCGCCAGCGCGCTGAGTGGAGGCTGGGCCAGCAAAAGGATCGGCCGGTCGATGCCGGCCTCGCGCAGAGCCGCCCCCTCCTGGGTCCGGGCCACGCCCAACC
>DATLGP010000480.1:0-4019 GCA_035540395.1 Actinomycetota bacterium | reverse complement strand
GGGTTCAACCACTTCTTTCGCGGCAAGGATCATCCCGGCGGCGGGGACCAGGTCTGGCTGCAGGGCCACGCCGCCCCCGGCATGTACGCCCGGGGCTACCTGGAAGGACGTATAACCGAGCAGCAGCTGGAGCACTTCCGGCGCGAGGCCGCCTGGAAGGGGGGCCTTTCCTCCTACCCTCACCCCCGCCTCATGCCCGACTTCTGGGAGTTTCCTTCGGTCTCCATGGGACTCGCTCCAATCAGCGCCATCTACCAGGCTCGCTTCAACCGGTACCTGCACCAGCGGGGCATCAAGGACACCTCCGAGCAGCGGGTATGGGCCTTCCTGGGCGACGGCGAGATGGACGAGCCGGAGAGCGTGGGGGCGCTTCATCTGGCGGCCAACGAGCCTCTCAGCAACCTGATCTTTGTCGTGAACTGCAACCTGCAGCGCCTGGACGGCCCGGTGCGGGGCAACGCCAAGGTGATCCAGGAGCTCGAGTCACTTTTCCAGGGGGCCGGATGGAACGTGATCAAGGTTATCTGGGGCCGGGAGTGGGACGACCTGCTCGCCCGGGACGCCGAGGGAGCGCTGGTGCACCAGATGAACACCACTCCCGACGGCGAGTTCCAGCGGTATTCCATCGAGCACGGCGGATACATCCGCGAGCACTTCTTTGGCCCCGACCCCCGGCTCCGCCGCATGGTGGAACACCTCTCCGACGACGACCTGTGGCGCCTGAAGCGGGGGGGCCACGACTACCGTAAGGTCTACGCCGCCTATCAGACTGCCACCCAGCTACAGGACAAGCCGACGGTGATCCTGGCCAAAACGGTCAAGGGATGGGCCCTGGGGCCGGAGTTCGAGGCGCGCAACGCCGCGCACCAGATCAAGAAGATGAACGAGCAGGAGCTCAAGCGGCTGGCCGAGCGGCTGAACATCGAGGTGTCGGACAAAAAGCTTTCGGGGGAGGAGCCTCCCTTCTTCCACCCGGGAGACGACTCGGACGAGATCCAGTACCTCAAGCATCGCCGCAAGCTGCTAGGCGGTTTCATCCCCCAGCGCCGGGCCAAGCCGAAAAAGCTGGTGCTTCCCGGCGACAACGTCTACGAGGCGTTCGACGCCGGTACCGAAAGCTCCGGCCGCGAGGTCTCCACCACCATGGCCTTCGTGGGCCTGCTGCGGGACCTGATGAAAGACCGCGACGTGGGCCCACGGGTGGTTCCGATCATTCCCGACGAGGGGCGTACCTTCGGCTTGGAGTCGTTGTTCAAGGAGTTCAAGATCCACTCGTCGGTGGGCCAGCTTTACGAGCCGGTGGACCACAACATGCTGCTCAGCTACTCGGAGAGCAAGCACGGCCAGATCCTGGAGGAGGGAATCACCGAAGCGGGAAGCATGGGCTCGATGACGGCGGCCGGTACGGCGTACGCGACCCACGGCGAGCACATGATCCCGTTTTTTCTTTTCTACTCGATGTTCGGGTTCCAGCGGATCGGTGACCTGATCTGGGCTTTTGCGGACGCCCGCGGCAAGGGCTTTTTGCTCGGATGTACGGCGGGACGGACCACCCTCAACGGAGAGGGTCTGCAGCACGCCGACGGCCACTCGATGCTGGTGGCCACCACCGTCCCCAACTGCCTGGCGTACGACCCCGCCTTCGCCTACGAGACTGCGGAGATCGTCCGCGACGGCCTGCGACGCATGATCGAGCAGGGCGAGGACGTGTTTTATTACCTCGCCCTCTACAACGAGAACTACGCCATGCCGCCCAAGCCGGAGGGGGTGAGCGAGGGGATCCTCAAGGGCATATACAAGTTCCGCCCGGCACCGGCCGAGCGGAGCCACCGGGTTCAGCTATTCGGCAGTGGGCCGATACTGGCAACCCAGGTCCTGCGAGCCCAGCAGCTCCTGGACGCCGACCACGATGTCGCGGCCGACGTATGGAGCGTGACCAGCTTCAAGCGGCTGCGGGAGGATTGCCTCGAAACCGAGCGCTGGAACCGCCTGCACCCCGAAGAGGCTGCGAGGTCCTCGTTTCTGCAGCAGGCCATGAATGGCTCCGAAGGCCCGATCATTGCCGCTACCGACTGGATGAGGTCGGTGCCGGATCAGATTTCCCGCTGGCTGCCCCAGCCCTACCTGTCGTTGGGCACCGACGGGTTCGGCCGGAGTGACACCCGGGAGAACCTGAGGCGCCATTTCGAGATTGACGCCGAGCATATCGTGGTCGGGGCGCTGTCGGTCCTCGCGCAATCCGGCGAGCTGAAGCCGGAGGTGGTGCAGGCGGCGGTTGAGCGTTACGGGCTTGATCCTGAAGCCGTTTATTCGGGGCGTCCGTAGGCGAGCCGTTCGGACTGGGTCACGCGCAAGGGGCCGGGAGGTTTCCCGGCCCCTTTTGCGTTTGTGGCGTAGCGGCTAGAGAGCCGGGACCGGCAGCCCGCCGCCCAGGGCGCCGAGAAGGGACTCGGTCAGGTCGCTGACCAGCTGGGTCGGCTCGCCGACGCCGCCCAGACCGGGCACCGGAAGTCCGTCTCCACCCGGCACGGGAACCGGAAGACCGCCCGCGCCGCCGGGCAGAGGAAGACCCGGAAGCTGGCCGACGCCGGGGAGGGGCAGTCCACCTTCGCCGGTTCCCGGCACCGGAACCGGAAGACCGCTTCCCTGCCCCGGCAGGGGCAGGCCGTCCACGGGTACCGGAAGCAGGCCGCCGACTGTGGTGATCACCCGGTTGACTATCCCGAGGGCCAGAGCCTGGGCGGCAGCCGCCGCCTCACCGGCCGTCTGGCTGGCTGAGAGGATGCGGGCCAGAGCCCCTTGGGGGTCTGGTAGGCCGGACAGTCCGCCCAGGCCGGGCAGCCCGCCCAGGCCGGATGCCTTGGCCGCGGCCGCCTCCGCCTGGGCGCGGGCGGTTTCACTAAGGGCTTTGGCCTGCTCGGCACACTTTTGGGCGTCGCCTCCGATGGCGCCGGCCTTTGCCACCAGGTTCTGCGCTTGCTGAGTAGTCGCGATCCCACTGATGGCCGCGACCAGGCTGCTGATCTGGATATCGGCGTCGTCGAGGCACTTGGTGGCGGCGGCGGTTGCTGCCGCGGCCGACTCCTGGGCCTGGGCGGCCAGCGCAAAGGCTTCTGCCGCCTCACTTCCCACCGGAAGGGAAGACAGGTCCACCGGCAATGCGGATGCGGTGGATACCGAGGCGTTGCCCGCCTCGGTGGAGACCGAAGCATCTGCGGCGGCAGAGCCGCCGTCCAGCCCGGGCAGGGCGCCAACCGCCGCCAGGCCTCCCGCGACTGCTGCAATACCGGTCACTGCTGCGAGCACCTTGACAACCAGAGAGCTGAGTATCCCTTCCAGCATGCACTACCTCCTTAGTGAACGAACGTTCGACAACGGCGCGGCAAACCAAGGCCCGGAGTTGGGTATCGATAGCGGTAGGTGATGAGGACGCCCCTGCGCCGACGCACCGGCGCAGGAGCGAACCATCGTTTGTGTGAACGGCACGGAGGGTGTGACCGATACCACCTAAAGTGAAAATGCGGAGTGAATTCCGGGGGATTTCCGAAATCGATGGCCTATCCGCCCGCTAGATATCCTGGTTTGCTGTTCGGCTACTTGGGAGTCGCAGGCGGTCCGGCGTCAGTCTTGCGGGTGCCTGCCCCAGAGCCTGAGCGTCCTTGTAACGCTGTAGCCGATACCAGCAGAGCCGGCAGGCCTGGCCGAGGTCGACGGGTGCAGAGCGCGGGCGGCGCGGGGGACGGGCAGGTTGTAGAGAGACTGGAGATCCTCGACGAGCCACCTCACCGGCACAAGCTCATGCTCGTCGGGCCCGAGGGATCCGGAAATGATCCTTTCGCATGCGTCGTCGCTGATATAGGTGGCTTCCATCTCAGTTATGGGAACGCCCGAAGGATTTAGACGGATACCGTCTGCGCCGAGATTTCTCGTTTCAGGCAGGCGAGGCCTCGCCGTTGAAGCGCCTTCACCGCGGGAGGATTCTTGCCCAGGGCGCAGGCCACCTCCTCCACGGTGAGCCC
>DATLGP010000479.1:0-2790 GCA_035540395.1 Actinomycetota bacterium | reverse complement strand
GGTCGAGGGCTTCCTTCGGGTCCACCACACCACCGGGTTCGAGCAGTTCCGCCGGTGGTTCGAGGCCTGGCCGGCACCCGACCTCAACGTCAGCTACGCCGACACCACCGGGACGATCGGGTGGCAGCTGGTGGGCAACGTGCCGGTGCGCCGGAGCGGTTGGGGGACGGTGCCGCAGCCCGGCTGGGATCCTGGCGTCGGATGGGAGGACGATCCGGCGCCGTTCGACGACATGCCCTATTTGCAGGATCCCCGGAGCGGGTTTCTGGCCACCGCCAACAGCCGCCCCTACCCGAATGTGGACAAGCCGTTTCTCGGAGTGGACTGGATCGATGGTTACCGGCTGGCTCGAATCAACGAGATGATCCTGGAGAGGACCGACTGGGACGTGGAGTCGGCGGCCGCCCTGCAGCTGGACGAGCTGTCCATCCCGTGGCGGGACATGAAGGACTCGGTCCTGGGAAGCCCCGCCGGTCACCCGGACGCGAAGCTTGCAATGGAGCTGCTTGGGGATTGGGACGGCCGGGTCTCGGCGGGCTCACCCGCCGCCGCAGTATTCGAGCTGTTCCTGGCCGAGATGGCCCGCCGGGTGGTGGTGGCCCGGGCGCCGAAGGCCAGCGACTGGGCGCTGGGCAGGGGCTTCGGCCAGCTCCTTCCCTACACGTCCTTCTCGTTTCGCCGGGTGGGCCACCTGGTCGACTTGCTGAAAGCGGCGCCCCAGGGCTGGTTCGACCGGACCTGGCAGGAGGAGGTGGAAGCTGCACTGGCCGCAGTCATCCGTGGACTGCGGGCATCCAACGGTTCGTCGCCCGCCGACTGGGCCTGGGGCAAGGTGCGCCCGGTCGAGTTGAAGCATCCGGTTGGGGAACAAAAGCCGCTCAACAAGCTGTTCAACCTGGGGCCGTTCAGCTGGGGAGGGGACACGAACACAATCGCTCAGACGTCGGTGGACCCGGTGGATGCCACCGACAACCCGGGGTTCATTGCCTCATTGCGGATGGTGGTCGACGTGGGCAACTGGGACGAAAGCCGCTGGGTGATCCCGGCGGGCCAGTCGGGAAATCCGCTGTCCCCCCACTACGAGGACCAGCTTCCTCTGTGGAAGAAGGGAGCCGGTGTGCCGATCCCCTGGACGGCCGAAGCCGTGGCCAAGGCCACGGTGGCGACTCTGAAGCTGGTACCGGCGGGACGCTAGCCCGGAAGGCAATCCCTCCCGGCCCGGCGCTGCGAATCGATCTGGGGGAATGCTCCGGCGGTGCCGGTCGTTGCGGGTTGGTAACGGTAGGAGGCAATCTGCATGCAGCGCGAAGGATCCCGGCTGGACCTCAGCGCCCGGCTGGTCATGACCACGCTCTACCAACGGCTTGCCGAAGCCGGTCTTTGGAGCCATATCCGTTCGGTGGGGGGAAGCTGGACCCGCGGGATCGGCGGGGCGTCCTTCACCACCCACGACAACCAGGCGTTCCTGGCAGACCTCGTCGCCAGCGGCCGCTTTTGCCGGGACACCGGCGCCGGGGGGCTCTTGCATCAAGGCTTCACATCCTTGCGGGAGGTGGTGAGCGGCAACGGCCTTCATCTCTCGCTCAGCGCAGACAACCGGATCCTGGTGCATATCGACGACCACTCGCCGGTGTCGGGGGTGCGGGAAGACGGTGGTTGCCGCTACGAGCGGGCCCGTGCCCTGGAACACATCCGCCACGAGGTGATCCCCCTGCTAACCGGCTCTCACCGCAGGCGCATGGCAGAGGCCGCCAACCCGGACGAGGCCTACCTGCTGCGGGAGATCGGAACGGCGGAAGCCGAACTCCGTAGGGCTCTTGACGACCCCGACCGGTTCGATGTGCCCGGCACCGCCATCAAGCTTGCCTCGCTGCTGTCCGAAGCCGGGGATTACGAAGGTGCCCGCGGGTTTTACGAGGTGGCTGCCAACTCGGGTCACGAGGATTATGCGGCCGCCGGGTCGTTCAGTCTGGGGACGCTGCTGGAACGCCTGGAGGACTGGGAGGGCGCCATGGGCGCCTACCGGCGGGCCCTGCTCTCCGACCACCCCGAGATCGGGCCGTGGGCCGCGTCCAGCCTGGCCACCCTGCTCGAGAGCCGTAAGGAGTACGACCGTGCCAAGCAGATATACCGGCACGCCATCGACTCCGGTCATCCGGAGATCTCGCCGTGGGCTGCGGTTGAGCTCGGCGGCCTGCACGGCGAACTGGAGGAGGCCGGCGAAGCCGAACGCTGCTACCGGGAGGCAGCCCAGTCGTTGCACCCGGAGTTTGCGCCCTGGGCGATGCTCAGCCTGGGCAGCCTCCTGGAGCGCACCGGAGATCCGGGCGGAGCGGAGGCGGAATTTCGGCGGGCCATCGACTCCCGCCATCCCGACGCCGCCCAGTGGGCCCTGGTGAGGCTGGGGAATCTGCTGAAAAAGAACCGCCCCGAAGAGGCGGCGGACGCCTACGCCCAAGCGGTGGAGGGGGCTCATCCTGAGGTCTCGCCCTGGGCCGCCACTGCCCTGGCCGACCTGCACCAGGTGTCCGGCCGGCACCTCGAGGCGGAGGCAATTTACCGGCGGGTGGTGGCATACGACCACGGTGAGGCTTCGCCGGCGGCGCTGGTGAAGCTGGGTGGCCTTTTTTCGAAGCGCGAGGATCACGCCTCCGCCGAGGAGGCGTTTCAGAGGGCAATCGATTCCGGCCACCCCGGCGCATCACCGGCGGCGGCGGTGGCGCTCGGTGGCATGCTCTCTCGCCTGCAGCGCCCCGAAGACGGCGCGGCCGCCTACCGGCGCGCAATGGA
>DATLGP010000478.1:0-2979 GCA_035540395.1 Actinomycetota bacterium | reverse complement strand
CCCGCTCGCCACATCGTTGCAGAATGCGCCGCAGACGCCTATCCGGCCGGCTTCACCGTCGGGACTGGTGGGGGTCCCGTCCTCTCCGCTGCCGACACCGTCGCAGCCGACGGTGCAGACGCCGGCTTGTTCCGTCTCGACCTGGACCAGGGCTCCCTCGAGCGTAACCGGGCCGATCTGCAGCGCGGACGCAATCGCGCCCATGTTGAGGACCGACAAAATCATCACCGAGAGGACGCCGTAGGCGACGACCCGGCGATCCCTCAGCGCCCTGCTAACACTTCGGCGCCTGATGCTGTGCCGCCCCCTGTGGGGTGCCCGGCTGATCGTACGCTTGCCCGCCATGGATTCCTCCCGCAAATTAGCAATTAGTGACGGAGTCATCCTATGGGACCGGCACCACCGAAACAAAGGTAGAGAAGAAACTATGGGACCGGCACCACCGAAACAAAGATAGAGAAGAAGTTGGCCGGGAGAGACTCTCCTGAGGTACTGGTTCTGAATTACGGCCTGGTGGTGGGCCCCCAGGGACTCGAACCCTGCCCGTCGGATTAAAAGTCCGATGCTCTACCTGATGAGCTAGAGGCCCGCAATCCGGCATTGACCGGCCGGAGAATGGCGTTGGTCGGCCGCGAGGAGCCAGCGGCGACCGCTTCTAGTTTATTCGGATCCGCCCATTCCCGGCGGTCCGGCGCGACCCATATTGGTAGGATGTGCCTGTGACGGACTACATGCTCGGCAGGCAGCTGCCCCCAAGTGTGCCCGGGGTCCCCTCCTTTTGGAAGTTGAAAGAGGAGGAGCTGGTGGAGCATGCCCTATCGCCCCGCAACGCGATGCCGGTCTGCGGTTACGAGGGCGAGCTGAAGCCCACCGAGGAGCGGTGGTACGAGTCGAAGTCCAAGAACAAGTGCAAGGTGTGCCAGACCAGAACGGGGGACAATCCTCGACCGCTGGGTCCCGGAGCTACCGAGCTGCCCGAGGACGACTGAACGGCGTGATGTTCACGGCCCGGCTTTAGCCGTTCTCCCAGTGAAACGACGGTACGGCCACCAACCCGAAGCCGTCTTCGTGCCAGGAGTAGTCGCTTTGGGGCGACAGATCGCACCCGCAGGATCCGCAGTACAACGAGGAGGCGGTTGCCGGCATTTCGCAGGAGGGGCACCGCTTGAGTGAGCTGGTCGGGGAAGGGTGGTCGAAGCGTGATGTCAGGTTCAAATGTTCACCTCACAACCCGGTAGACGTTGCATATGGGGGTCGAACACCGTAGCCGCCGCCCGCGGGGGACAGCTTTCGTCAAGAAATTTGTTAGAGATCTAAAGGATGCGCCTGTTCGGGCGGCCAGCTCAGGTCTCCCGGCTGGATGTCCGCTGCGGCGGCGTCTTGTTGAAACAGCCGGGCCGAGGCTCCGATCAGGCGGTACCGGCCTTCCTGTACCCGCAGGATCCCTCCTTCTCTGAGACCCAGCACCGGCGCAGGGTTCATCTCGTGGAACTCGCGGATCCGGTCGTCCCGGGTTTCGCCGAAATGCTCCTGGAAGCCATCGCCGTCCGGTACGTAGGTGGCCCCGGAGAAGTAGTGGGCATTGATCTGAAACGGAATCAGTCCCAGCGCCCGGAAACTGGGCGGCCGGACGATCGGCATGTCGTTGGTGGTCATGATCGTGGGGCAGGCCACGTTCGTTCCGGCGCTGACGCCCATATAGGGAAGCCCCTCCCGCACCCGCTGCCGGATTGCTTTCAAAAGATCCAGCTCGTAGAGGGCGTTGAGGAGCCGGAAGGTGTTTCCGCCTCCGACGTAAATGCCCTCCGCCTCCTCCACCGCCTTGACCGGGTCCGGGCAACGGTGGATCGCCTCGAGCCGCAGTCCGGCATCCAGACCGCGAGCCTGCATCTTCTCAAGGTAGCCGTCGAGGTCCTGCAGGGCGTAGGGAACGAACAGGAGCCGGCCGATCTCACCGAAGAACGATTGCATCTGCCCGGTAAGCAGCTCCAGGCGCTCGGGGGTGCGGAAGCCGCCGCTTCCCAGTAGTAGTCGCATTGCGGCCAGTGTAAGGCCCGGTTCCGGCTACCACTTCAGGCGTTTCTCAGCTTTTGCTAAGGCGGATCCTACGGCTCGTTCAGCCTCGGCCGTTACCTTGGCACGACGTTTCCAACCAAGATGAACCGGTTCCGGGAGGAATGCAGATGGAACGCTACGACCTGGGCCGGGCGCCTTTCCGAGGCTCGACTCCTGCCCAGCGGCCCCTGCCGAGGGATCCCTGGCCCCCTCCCGCTCCTCCGGCTGCGCCTTCCGTGCCTGCTCAGGGCAAGTCCAACACCCTTACCCGTATGATCCTCGTCCCCCTGCTCTCGGCGATGCTCGGCGGTGTTCTGGGCGTGGGCGGCACTCTGGCGCTCGCCGGCCGCTCGGAGGGCCCGGATGTCGTTGCTTCGGCCGCCTCCGCCGGCGGCGGGCAGGCGCTGACCGGGGTCGCTGCCGTGGCCGAAAGGGTCATTCCCAGTGTCGTCCAGATTGACACCACAGCGCCATCGCGGTTCGGGACGCGTCAGGGGACCGGCTCGGGAGTCATCTACAGCTCCGACGGGTTCATTGTGACCAACCGGCACGTGGTCGAGGGCGGCACCTCCTTCCGGGTGACTCTGTCGAACGGCGACCAGGTCGAAGGGTCCCTGGTGGGCGTGGGCGCCGGCGACGTCGCAGTGCTCAAGGTGAACCGGACGGACCTGCAGGCTGCCACCTTCGGATCCGTTGCCGACATCCGGGTAGGAGATGTCGCGGTGGCCGTCGGAAGCCCCTACGGGCTCGAGGGCACGGTGACCGCCGGAGTGATCAGCGCCCGTGACCGCGAGATCGGTTTGAGCAGGGGTCAACGGATATCCGACCTGCTTCAAACCGACGCTCCGATCAACCCGGGTAACTCGGGGGGAGCCCTCGTCAATGGAGCCGGCGAGGTCATCGGGATCAACACCGCAATTGTGG
>DATLGP010000477.1:0-5647 GCA_035540395.1 Actinomycetota bacterium | reverse complement strand
GTTGACGACCACATCGCGGACCAGGACGCCGATGAGCCTGCTGAGGCCCAACAACACCGGCACCGGCACCGAGAGGACCCGCCGGGGATGTCCGATCCCGGCGCCGATTGCCTTGACGAACCCGGTGAAGGTGAAGGACTCGGGCCCGGCGGCGTCACGGATGACGTCGGTGTCCATGGCTCCCACCTCGACGCAGATGCGTGCCAGGTCGTCCACGTGTACCGGCTGGATGGGGTACCTGCCGTCGCCGGCCACGGCGAAGACCGGAAACCGCCGCAGCATCCAGGCGATGTTGTTGATGAAGACATCGCCCCGTCCGAAGATCACGGTCGGCCGGACGATTCCGTAGGAGAGGCCGGAGGTGACCAGCGCCTTCTCCATGATCGCCTTCCCCTTGAAATAGGGCAGGGGGGAGTCCGCCTCGGGCCGGATGATGCTCACGTGGACGAACCGCCGGACGCCCGCCTCCCGGGCGGCGTTTATCAGTGTGATGGTGTTGTTCACCGCTTCCGAGAACTCAACCCGGCCCCGCTCGAAGCGGACCCAGTAGGTGTTGTAGACGGTGTCCGCGCCCCGAAGTGTGTACGCCAGCTCATCCGGCCGGTCGAAGTTGAACGGGTAGGCCGAAATTGGGCTGTCCGGGGGTGCCTGGCGTTGGGTCAGCGTGCGTACCGTGCGGCCCTGCTCCAGGAGGCGGGCGGCAATCGCCCGGCCGCTGTAGCTGAAGGCGCCGGTTACCACGTCGAATTCTTCGTTCATGCCTGTTCCTCCTCGAGCGTCCCGAACGCCATCAGCATGCCGAGGGCCGGGGCCAGCCGGGAGGCATGGTCGAACAGCCGGTCCGCCGGGGACTCGGACGGGTCCAGCTGGTGCAGCAGGTCGATACCCAGGTAGAAAGCCACCACGCCCACCGCCGCGTCGCGGGCCGGGACCAGCGTCTCCAGTACCGTGTCCCGGGTGACCTTGGCGATGGACTGCTCGGCGAAGTCGACCCATGGGCGGAGGCGCTTCAGAACCTCGGGCCCGAGCTCGGGATGCTGAAGGCTCCCTGCGATCAGCTCGGATAGCACGGTTACGTGACCGGCGGCCAGGTCCTCCCGGTAGATGTCGCGGGCCATTTGAACAAGGTCCTCGACGGTCTCGACCTTCTCCAGGAGCGCTTCGTAGCTGCCCATCCTCCGGGCGCTCGTCTCGTCGAGGGCAGCCAGCAGCAGGTTCTTGATGTCTCCGAAGTAGTAGTAGATGAGGGCCTGGTTGACGCCCGCCCGGCCGGCGATTGCCCGGGCGGTCGTTCCGCCGTACCCCTCCTGTTTTATCGTCGCCAGAGCCGCTTCCACCAGGCGTTGCTTCGTGTCCGACACGGTTACTCCCAGGCTCTTAAACAAACGTTTACAACAACTGTTTAATAGTACCCCCGGAGCCGATCCGGCGTCCACTGCCGGCGACTCGGGGTTAAGATCGGGACATGCCTCGAGCAAACGACGAGGTCGCCGAGGCGTTCGATGAGCTGGCCGACCTGTTGCAGATCGCCGGGGGCGACCACTACAGGATCGTCGCCTACCGGCGGGTAGCCGAGGAGATCAGAGCTCTGGCCCGTGACATCTCGGCGCTGGACGACACCGAGCTCGCAGCCCTTCGGGGGGTCGGCAAGGCAACAGCCTCCAAGATCCGTGAGGTGCTGAGTAGCGGAACCATGGCTAAGCTGCAGGAGGCTCGGGCAGCCGTCCCTCCCGGTATCCGGGAGATGACCGCGCTGGCCGGAGTCGGACCCAAGACCGCCCTGCTGCTGCACTCCGAGCTGGGCGTCTCCAACCTCGAAGAACTCGATCGGGCCATCAAGGAGCAGAAGCTGAGAACCGTCAAAGGCGTGGGCCCCAAGACCGAGAAAAACCTCGCAGGGGCGCTGCGCCGCCTTAAGGGCCGGGACGCTCGGGTGCCGATCGACGTGGCCCTCGGCGTGGCGGAAAGCCTTCTGGAGAAGCTTCACCGTTCCGATGCGGTCAGCGACGCGGCGTACTGCGGGAGCCTGCGCCGGGGCAAAGAGACGGTCGGGGACCTGGACCTGCTGGCAACCGGGCCGGACCCGGCGGCCATCATGAACCTTTTCACCGGCCTTCCCGGGGTCAGCGTCGCAGCAAGCGGGTCGACCAAGTCCAGCATCCGGACCAAGGAGGGGCTGCAGGTCGACCTGCGCGTGGTGGCTCCGGAGGAGTTCGGCGCCGCCCTTCAGTATTTTTCCGGGTCCAAGGAGCACAACGTGCGGGTGCGGGAGATCGCGGTGAAGCAGGGCTACAAGCTGTCCGAGTACGGGCTGTTCCGGGTCTCCGACAACGCCCGGGTGGCGGGGGCCACCGAGGAGGAGATCTATTCCACCCTAGGCTTGCAGACGCCACCGCCGACCATGCGGGAGAACCGGGGCGAGATAGAGCTGGCCATGAGGGGCGACCTGCCGCAGGTAGTCCGGCTGTCCGACATCCAGGGCGACCTGCATTCCCATACCCGGTACTCCGACGGCTCGGCGACCGTGCGGGAGATGGCCGTCACCGCTATGGGGTTGGGGCGCAGGTACCTCGCGGTCACCGACCACCTGGATGCCTGGGTGAAGTCGCACAGCCCGGAGACGATCCTGCAGCAGGCACAGGAGATTGCGGCGGTGAACGAAGAGTTCGGCGACCGGATCACGGTTCTGCAGGGGGTGGAGGTCGACATCGGGCCCGACGGGACCCTGGCCCTGCCGGACGCGATCCTGGACGTCGTGGACCTGGTGATCGCGAGCATCCACCGGCGGTTCGGCCTGGACACCGAAGCCCAGACCCGGCGGGTGGTGCGGGCGATGAGCCACCCGAAGGTCAACATCTTCGGTCACCCCACCGGGCGCTGGCTCGGGTCCCGGGAGCCGGCCGAGTTCGACCTGGAGGCGGTGTTCGAGGCGGCGGCGGCAAACGGTGTGGCGATGGAGGTCAACTCGAACCCGGCCCGCCTGGACCTCAAGGACGACCACCTGCGCCTGGCCAAACAGTACGGCCTGCGGTTTGCGGTAAACACCGACTCGCACAATCCCGGGCACCTGAGCCGGATGCGGCTGGGGGTCGGGATGGCCCAGCGGGGTTGGCTGACGGCCGCCGAGGTCATCAACACCCTTCCCGTGGACCGGCTTCGGGACGTCCTCGCCAAAAAGTAGTTGGAACGGCTTCCCCGCGCCTTCTTCGACCGGCCGACCCTACAGGTGGCGGAGGATCTCGTCGGCCACACCCTGTACCGCTCCACCGATGAGGGCCTGGTCTCCGGCCGGCTGGTTGAGGTGGAGGCGTACTGTGGTGCCGCCGACCCGAACAGCCACGCCTTCCGCCGGACCCCGCGCAGCTCGATCATGTACGGGCCACCCGGCGTCCTCTACGTCTACTTCACCTACGGTATGCACCACTGCGCCAACGTGGTCGCGGAGTCCGACGGGCTGGCGGGGGCCGTGCTCCTCAGGGCGGTTGAGCCGCTGGAGGGACTCGACCTTATGGCGGCCCGCCGGGGAGTGAGCGACCCCCGGCTGCTGGCGAAAGGTCCCGGCCGTCTCTGCCAGGCCTTCGGGCTGACCCGGGCCGACAACGGGACCGACCTGGCCACCGGGGATGTCTGGGTGGGCACCGAGCGACGCGCCGGGGGACCGATTTGTCGGTCGTACCGTATCGGGGTCGATGCCAGCACCGACCGGCCGTGGCGCTTCTACGAGGCGGGACCTTGGACCAGCGGCCGCCGGACACCGCCGGGTCCGCCGGTACCCATCGGGTAACCTTCGACCGTGGTTACCTCCAAAGACATCTACTCCGAGCTCGAGTGGCGGGGACTCATCCACCAGGTCACCGACGACCGGCTGGGCAGCATGCTCGCCGCGGAGCGGTTCGTCCTGTACTGCGGCTTCGACCCCACGGCCGACAGCCTTCATCTCGGCGGGCTGATTCAGCTGCTCGGACTGCGGCGCATGCAGGTTGCCGGCCACCGGCCGATTGCCGTCATGGGAGGGGGGACCGGGCTTATCGGGGACCCCAGCGGGCGGGAGTCGGAGCGAACCCTGCTCGCGCCGGAGGCCATCGAAGCCAACATCGCCGCAATTCGCGGGCAGGCGGAGCGCATCGTCGACTTCTCGCCGGGCTCGTCCCAGGCCATCCTCGTGAACAACGCCGACTGGCTGCGTCCGCTGAAGCTCACCGACTTCCTGCGAGACATCGGCAAGCACTTCAGCGTGAACCAGATGGTGGCCCGGGACTCGGTTCGCAACCGTCTGGAGAACCGGGAGCAGGGGATCTCATACACCGAGTTCACCTACATGCTGCTGCAGTCCTACGACTTCCTGCACCTGCACCGGGAGCACAACTGCCGGCTGCAGATCGGCGGCAGCGACCAGTGGGGCAACATCACCTACGGCATCGAGCTGATCCGAAAGGTCGCCGGTGCCGACGCCTACGGTCTGACCTCTCCTCTTATAAAGGGCCTGGGCGGGGCCAAGATGGGCAAGAGCGTCGGCGGTAACGTCTGGCTGGACCCTGCTCGTACCAGCCCCTACCGCTTCTACCAGCACTTCATCAACGTCGACGACGCCCGGGTTGGTCAGTTCCTGCGGTTCTTCACGTTTCTCGGCCGCGACGCAATAGACGAGCTCGACAAGCAGGTGAAGGAGGCGCCGCAGCGCAGGGAGGCCCAGCGGGTCCTGGCCCGCGAGGTGACCGCGCTGGTGCATGGCCCCGACGAGGCCGCCAGGGCGGAACGAGCCTCGCAGGCATTGTTCGGCAGGCAGATCGCCGAGCTGGGGGAGCGGGAGCTTTTGGAGGTGCTCTCGGATGCGCCGTCGTCCAACCGGCCGCCGAGTGAGCTGGCCGGCGGGATGCCGCTGATCGACCTGCTGATTCACGCCGGCCTGGCCACCTCGCGCAAGAACGCCCGGGAATTCATCGGAGGAGGCGGGGTCTACGTCAACAACACCAAGCAGACCGACGCCGATCGGTCGGTGAGCGAGGGCGACCTGCTCCACGGCCGGTACCTGGTGCTTCGCCGGGGTAAGAAGAACCACCACCTGGTGAGCTTCGGATGAGCGGCATTCCGCGGCTTCGGGGGGCCCGGCTGTGCGGGGAGGCGCAGGCGCGGTGAGCGCGCCGAACGGCGCCGACCTGGACGCCCTGAGCCTGGACGAGCTTCGCAAGCAGAAGAGCGCCAAATGGACGCATTACCCGGCGGACGTGATCCCGGCCTGGGTAGCGGAGATGGACTTTCCCTCCGCCGAGCCGATCCGCCGGGCGGTATCGGCGGCCGCCCAGCGCAGTGACTTCGGGTACCCGCCCTTCACGGAGGACACCGGCTTCGCCCGGGTGGTGGCCGACTGGGCGGACCGAAGCTACGGCTGGCAGGTGGATCCCGACTCCCTGATCGTCGTACCAGACGTGGTGCGCGGACTGCAGGTGGCCGTCCAGGTGTTGACCGAGCCGGGCGACGGTGTGGTGATCCAGCCTCCGGTCTACCCGCCGTTCTTCTCTGTGGTGAAGGAGACCGGCCGGACCGTGGTGGAGAACCCCCTGGTGTTCCGCGAGGGCCGGTTCGAGGTGGACTTCGCCGGCCTGGACAGGGCGCTGGCCGGGGCCAGGGCCTTTATTCTCTGCAACCC
>DATLGP010000476.1:0-3136 GCA_035540395.1 Actinomycetota bacterium | reverse complement strand
GGGGTGACGCGCGCCAGGCGGCTACCGTGCGTTCTGCCGCCCGGTCGGCCACCGAGACCACCACGGTTTCAATGCTGCGCTCGACTTCGGCCTGTACCTCGTGGGCCACCGGCGGCGTGCCCGTCAGCACGTCCTTCATGCGGTCCCTGAGCCGTCCGATCGAACTTTGCAGGTTGCGCATCACGTCGCCGGTACCGATGAACTCGTGCCAGCGAGCCAGGACCTCGGATCTCAGCAGCGACCCGCTGCTGAGCGCCTCCTCCGCCTCCTGGACGCCGAGGGCGTAGATGCGAGCGGCCTCGGAGGCCAGTTCGTCGGCGGCGGCAATCTGCGCCTCCATCTGACCGGCCAGCTCCTCCACCCGCGGGGGCAGGGAATTGAGGGCTCCGGTCAGCGTCTTGAGCACGGTCTGGGCCTTGGCGCCGGCGTCGGCGGCCAGCTCGTCGAGCCACTGCTTGACCGGCTCCAGCGCCGGCGCCGGAATCCGGTCGTCGTCCAGCTGCACCTCGGCCACGGTCAGGACCGGCGTCCCCCCGAGGCCTTCCCGGCGAAGCATCTCCTGAAGGTGGTCGGGAACCTCCTGCAGGGCTTCGGGGGGCACCCGGTTGAGGACCATCGCCAGTGCCGTGCTGCGCTCCCGTGCCCGCCGCAGGTAACTCCACGGCACTGCGTCGGCGTAGCGGCTGGCGGTGGTGACGAACAGCCAAAGGTCGGCGGCTGCCAGCAACTGGGCCGCCATCTCCCGGTTCGGCTGCACCACCGAATCGATGTCGGGCGCATCCAAAAACGCCATGCCTCGCGGCACGTCGGCGTCGCCGACCAGGTGCAGTGCGCCGGATCCCGGCTCGATCCTGCCGGTGGTGCGGGCCAGGCCGGGCAGGATGCGGTCGGTCCGGAACCAGTGGAGCTCGTCGGGATGGGCGGCCAGGATCGGCGTAGTGGTGGTGGGCCGGAGCACCCCGGCGGCGGAGATCGTCCGCCCGATCAGACTGTTCACCAGGGTCGATTTCCCGGACCCGGTCGAGCCGCCGAAGACCACCAGCAGCGGGGCATCCAGCTCCCGCAGCCGAGGCAGCAGGTAGTCGTCAATCTGGCCGCTCAGCTCGGCCTGGGCCGCCCGGGCGGCTTCACTGCCCGGGGTTTTGAGAGGGAAGCTGGCCCGTCGCAGCTCGGTCCCCAGCCCGCTCACCGCCTCGTGGAGCACCTGGGAGTTCATTGAGAGGGTTTACCCATCCGCATAGCCCTGTTCCTCCTGAACGCCCACGCCGGGTTTGCCGATTCATCCACCGCGCGGTTCAATGAAAACATGGCGACCTCCCCCACGGCTGGCTAGGCAAGCCCGCTTTGGTGTCGCCGGTGCCGGTTGCTCCCCTTCAGGCGGAGTTGGAGGAGCTGCTGGCTCACGCCGGCCCGATCACGTTCGCACACTACATGGAGTTTGCGCTCTACCACCCCCGGTTCGGCTACTACGCCCATAGAGTCCCGGGCCGGGGGGTCACCTACGCCACCTCGGCTTCGGTCGGCCCCCGCTTCGGCCGGTACATTGCTCGGGAGCTGCAAGCGATGTGGGAAGCCCTCGACCGCCCCGACCCCTTCGTGGTCACCGAGTTCGGCGCCGGCTACGCGGGTCTGGCGTCCGCCGCCCTCGGGGTTACCGGTCCGATGCGGGACGCCCTTAGCTGGCGGATCGTCGAGCAGTTCGACGAGATCGCAGAGCTGCAGCGGCGCTGCCTCGGCGCTCAGGCTGCATCGGTCGAGTGGCGTCGCTCCCTGGAAGGCCCGGCGGCGACCGGATGCGTCCTGGCCAACGAGGTGCTCGATAACTTTGCCTTCCACCGCTTCGAGGTCGCCGAGGGCGGGATCCAGGAGGTTTACGTCACCGCCGGGAGCGACGGCCTGACCGAGGTCCTCGGTCCCGTCTCCTCGGAGGACCTGCTGGAGCACGTACGCCCGGTCGCCGACCGGCTGGTGCCGGGGCACCGGTTCGAGATCACTCCCGGTATAGGTAACTGGTGCGGTCAGGTCGGCCGGTATCTGGAGCGGGGGTACCTGCTGGTGGTCGACTACGGCGACGAGGAGCCCGACATCTGGCGGCGGGGACCCGAGGGAACACTGCGCACCTACGGCTACCCGGGCCGGCGTGCGGCACCGCTCGTCGACCCCGGGTACCAGGACATCACCGCCGACGTGGACTTCAGCGCGCTTGATCGCCAGGCGCGCCGCGCAGGTTTCGACTTCGAGCTGCTGACCCTTCAGGGTTACTGGCTGGCCTCGCTGGGCGCGGCGGCCGAGGCCGACGATCTTCAGGCGGAGGCTCAGATCGCCACGGCGTTCGGCTGCCACGGCGACGCCCGGACTCTGCGCAACGAGCGGGACCAGATCCTGCGGTTGACCGATACCGCCGGACTGGGCGGCTGCCTGGTGTACCGGGCATCCAAGGGCCTTGTCGATCGGCCGAGCGCCGGTCCTTGACTACACGAGACGTTTGTTGTGTAATGACTTTGTGATTACACAAACGTCAGTCCACGCAATCAGCGGCCCGCAGGCGGCCGAGCTCGCCAACATTACCTACCGCCAACTCGACTACTGGGCCCGGCAGGGCTGGCTCACTCCCTCGGTCGATGCTGGCACCGGGCGCCCCGGCCGGCGAATCTACGGCCCCGACGACGTGGTAAAGCTGGCGGCCCTCGGCCACTTCGGCCGTTCCGGGGCCGACGTCGGCCGGCTCGGTCCGGCGGTAGCCGCCCTGGATCTTCCGGCCGAGGGCGACTGGTTGCTGGTGTCGTCGGGGGAACTCGCGATCGAGGTGGTGGCGGCGGCCGATCTACGTAGGACGGTGTCGGCGCCGGGGAGCCGCTGGGTGTTCGACCCGGCGGCGATCCGCGCCCGGATCGCCGGCCGGCAGCCCGATGCGGCCCCGGCTTCCCGAAGGTCGGCATGACCCATCTGTTCGAGGTGCCCGCCGGCGAACCGCCCTTCGAGGACCTGCCGTCCGGCTACGCCGGTTTCCAGGCGCTGGCCTCGGCCGCCGGGGCCGATTTCAAGGAGATGGCCCGGGAGTGGATAGTTCAGGCAGGGGGAGTGATCGAAGCCGACAAGCTCAAGCTCGACAACTATCCCGCCGACGGGCTGATCC
>DATLGP010000475.1:0-3688 GCA_035540395.1 Actinomycetota bacterium | reverse complement strand
CACTCAAGGCGGCAGCGGGCCATGTCGGCGACGAAAAGCTGGTGGAACCGGAGGCCTGGGTGAGACCCAACGGCACCACGAAGCCGGGTCCGGCCTGTTCGTGGCCCGGGTGGAAGGCGAGTCGATGAACCGAAGGATTCCCCACGGGGCGCACTGCGTGTTCCGCCACCCGGTCCCCGGGTCGCGCAACGGGAAGGTGGTACTGGTGGAGTACCGGGACATCATTGACCCCGACGTGTAAGGTCCATTCACCCTCAAGATCTGGGAGAGTTCCAAGACCGCCGGCGCGGACGGGTCCTGGGCCCACAAGAAGATCCTGCTCAAGCCGGATTCAACCGACCCCGGCTACGAACCGATCCGCCTGGCGAACGATCCTGAGGCGGCGCAGGTGGTGGCAGAGTTGGTTGAGGTACTGGACGGGTCGCCGGCTTAGGAACTCGTTGAAAAGTTTTTCAAGTTTCTTCGGTAGGCGGCCCTGGGAGGGCCGGTTTTGTCATACCTCCCGGATAGATTTTGACCATGGATACGGGGGTACTCCTGGAGTGTTCGGCCGACGAACTGGACGACGCGATCACCCGGTTTGAGGCCGGGTTGTGTGCGGTCCACCAGGCGACCCTGGAGCTGATCGCGGCTTTTGAGGAAAAGGGTCACTTCGCCCGGGACGGGGCGACCAGCATGGCGGCGTGGCTCAGTCACCGGTTCGGTTGGTCGTCCTACCGGGCCCACGCCGAGGTGCGGGTGGCCCGGGCACTGGCCCACCTTCCGTTGATCCGGGACGCCTACGCCTGCGGCCAGTTGAGTTTTGAGAGCGTCGAGGCACTGTGCAGGCAGGCAACCCCCGACACCGAGGCAGAGCTTTTGGACCACGCCTTGAGCCTGCCGGTGAGCGAGCTGAAACGCCTGCTCGCCGGGATGAAGCCGGTTGAGGAAGTTGACGCCAACCGGGCCTACGAGAGCAGGTTCCTGCGCTACCGGTGGGACGAGGACTCCCGGGTGCTGCACCTGAAGGGCATGCTGGCCGATGTTGAGGGGACCCTGGTGGCCAAGGCGCTCGAGCACCTGACCACCAGGGGCAATCAGTTGGGCCGCCCCGGATCCCCGGGTACGGACGGTCGCGGGGGTGGAGGGTCCCCGGGTTCAAACTCGGGCGCCGGGTCCCGGGGCTTAGACTCGGGCGCCGCGTCTCCGGGCACGGACTGTTCCGGCAGCGCCCAGTCCGGCAACCAGACCGAGCTTGCGGAGCCGGCCGGGTTGCTGGTGACCGATCCTCGGCCCCGGCCCAGCTTCGAGCAGTCGTGTGCCGACGCCCTGGCCGAAATGGCCTCCAACTACTTAAAAGACCAGGCAGATGCGGTGAGGGCCACGGTGGTGGTTCACGTCGACGTCGACCGGTTGACCGACCAGCGGGGCATGATCGCCACCGGGATCGCCGCTTTGGACGAGGGGCCGATGATCGCCGGGGAAACCGCCCTTCGGCTGGCCTGCGACTGCAACTCGGAGCTGGTGATCGACGGGCCGGACCGGGTCCCGATCGGGATCGGGCGGCGGAGCCGGCAGATCCCCGGATGGCTTTACCGGGTGCTAAAGGACCGGGACCACACCTGCCGGTTCCCCGGGTGCGACCGGGTGCGCTGGACCCAGCACCACCACATCCGGCACTGGACCCAAAACGGGGCCACCGACACCGACAACCTGGTCACCCTGTGCTGGTTTCACCACCGGCTGGTTCACGAGGGCGGGTGGAGGGTCAAAGGCGACGCCAACGTCTGGCTCGACTTCATCGATCCCTCCGGCAACGTGCTGACCTCGCTCCCGCCCCCGTCGATAAACCGACAGCTGAAGGATGAGCTTTTGTCGCTGTTTGCCGAAGACGCCACCGAGCCCCATTTGGGGCCGCCGCCGGGGATGGGGGCGCCGCGGACCACGAGTGAAGGGTCAGTGCCCTTCTTCGCCCGAACCGCTTCCTAGAGCTCCCGCCGGCGCGCCAGAGCCACTGCCAGCCAGGTCAGGCCGGCGATTGCCGCCATCGTGACCGAAGCCGCGCCCAGGTAGTCGGCCGGGCGGGCGGCACCGGAGGGCAGGGCCCCCAACGCACCCGCCAGGTAGCTGGGCAGCCATCGCCCGACCGCGTCCGCGATCCCGATCACCGGCATCACCAAAAGGATGAGGATCGAGACCATGACCGTTCCCAACACCGAACCGGCCCTGCCGGCCACCGCCGCCACCAGTGCCACGACGAATACGAGAAACAGGCTGCCGTACGCGACCCCCGCCACCACCGCACGCGCGTCGAGGGTGCCGATGAGCGCCCAGGTCTCGTACCAGGCGGCGAGCGAGCCCAGCACGAAGGCGACAACCACCGCGACCGCTGTCACCACCATGCGGGGGATGAGGATGCGGAGCACCTGCGGAACCCTCGTGCGCAGGAAGATTCCCATCTCCGGCAGGGCATCGAAGGCAACCGACCCCGCCGCCACCACCACTGTGACCAGTGTCCCGATCTGCATGACGTTGGAGACGTACTGCGCCATGCCGTCCGCCGGAACGGGCGGCGGGAACTCTATGGTGGCGCCTTGCAGCTCGCCTCCGGCGAACGACAGGATCTCGCTCAGGTAGCGGGCGGTCACCGGCCCCAACAACCCGAAGAAGACGTAGACGCCGACGAGAGCAATCCATCGCCGGGTACGGACAAGCCGCAGCCATTCCAGCCGCCAAAGGCTCATTGTCCGGTCAGCTCAAGGAAGGCCCTCTCGAGGGAGACCGCCTCGGGTCCCAGGGAGATGACCCGGGCTCCGGCCGCCGCAAGCGCTCCGGCGAGACGGCTCTCGGCGTCCGTGAGGCTGCGGACGGTAACCGACGCCTCATCCGGGCTCGTTTGCTCCACCAGCTGAACCCAGTCCTCGGCCGCCAGAGCGGCAACTACGGGTTCAATTGGCGGCCTGCAACGAACGACGTACCGAGGCAGTGCCGAACCGACCAGCAGGCCTTCGAGGGGTCCCTGGAAGAGCATCTTTCCCTTGTCCATGACGCCTACCGTGTCGCAGACCTGTTGGACGTCGGAGAGGATATGGCTGGAGAACAGGACCGTGGCCACTCCACGCAGCCGGGCCACCAGGTCGAGAACCTCTCGCCTGCCCAGCGGGTCCAGAGCCGAGGCCGGCTCGTCCAAAAGGAGCAGGCGCGGTGAGCCGACCACGGTGCAGGCAACTCCCAGACGCTGCAGCATTCCCCGGGAATAGCCGCCGACGGCCCGCCCGGCCGCATGCTCGATGCCGGCGTCGTGGATCACCTCGTCTACCCGGTCCGCCTTCGACTGGGACAGACTTTGGGCGAGAACCACGACTTCCCGTCCGGTAAGCCAAGGGTCGAACTTCGGGGTGTCGGGGAGCACCGCGATCTCCTCCAAACGCGCCTCGACATGGAGCGAGCCGGAGGTCGGCCGCCGGAGGCCGGACACCAGGCCCAGCAGCGTTGTCTTGCCGGCCCCGTTGGGTCCCACCAGCCCGTAGATGGAACCTTCGTCAACCTGAAGGTCCACCCCGTCCACTGCGACGCCTGCGCCGTAGCGCTTCGTCAAAGCAGTGGTTCGGATCATCACCTCTCGCCGGGCTCCCGGCCTGCCAGCAGGTAGACGATCCCGCCGAGGGGGATGGAAACCACGCAGATGATCGCCCACGCCCACTTGGGA
>DATLGP010000474.1:0-4509 GCA_035540395.1 Actinomycetota bacterium | reverse complement strand
AGCGCGAGCAACTGGTCCGCCGCCTGGCTGCCCAGGACGCCTCCATCGACCTGATGAGCTTGGATCCTCCGTTCATCCCCGAGTTCGCCTCGGCCGGCTTCCTGCGCCCGTTCACCGAGGACGAGGCGGCGGAGTTCACCGAGGGCGTCTTGGAAGGGCCCATCGACCACTCGACCTGGGACGAGGAACTGGTCGCCGCCCCGTTTTGGGCCAACACCCAGCTGCTGTGGTTCCGCAAGTCGGTCGCCCAGCGGGCGGGCCTGGACCCGTCGCAGACCGATGCCACCTGGAGCGATCTCATCTCCGCCGCCGAACAGGCGGGAGTGACGCTGCAGATCCAGGGCAACCGCTACGAGGGGTACATGGTGCTGATCTCGGCGCTGGTCTCCTCCGCCGGGGGCGAGATCCTGGAGAACCCGGAGGCCGGCAAGGACGTCAGGCCGGCCATCGACTCCGAAGCCGGGCGGGCGGCCGCCGAGGTGATCTCAGCCATTGCCTCGTCGAGCGCCCGGGACCCGGCCTTGTCGACCGCGGACGAGGAAGCCGGCCGCGCGGGGTTCCAGTCCGACAGGGGAGGGTTCATGGTCAACTGGCCTTACGTTTACGGGGCGGCACAAGAGGCGGTTGAGGCCGGGTCCCTGGACCAGGCGGTGGTCGACGACATCGGCTGGGCCCGCTATCCGCAGGTGGACGCCGGCATCGAGAGCCGGCCCCCTCTCGGAGGTATCAGCCTGGGGATCGGCGCCTACGGACAGCACCATGATCTAGCGCTCGACGCGGTGCGGTGCATCACCTCGCTGGAGAGCCAGACCGAATACATGGTCGGCGCCAAGAATCCGGCTGCCCGGGCCGCGGTTTACGACGACCCCGAGGTCCGCCAGATCTTTCCCATGGCCGACCTCATCCGCGACTCCATCAACGCCGCCGCTCCCCGCCCGAAGACGCCGTACTACACCGACGTCTCCACCGCGGTCGTCCGCAGTTTCCACCCGCCCTCATCGGTGACCGCCCAGACACCCCGGCAGGCGGCGACCCTGATCGTCGACGTCCTGAACGACCGGGTCCTGTTGTGAACGTCGAAGCGGCGCCGGCGCCCGTCGGCAACAAGTACAGCGACCGGGCGGTCGGGGAGCGCCGGCTGGGCCTGAAGCTGGTGGCCCCCGCGGTGATCGTCATGCTGCTGGTCACCGCCTACCCGATGATGAACGCCCTGTACCTTTCGCTGTTCAGCTACCGGCTGACCGATCCGGCGGGCCGGGAGTTCGTCGGTCTGCGCAACTACAGCGTGGTCCTCACCGACAGCCTGTGGTGGCAGGTCGTGCAGACCACCGTGATCATCGTGATCATCACCGTGGTGGCGGAGCTGATCCTGGGCTTCGGCTTTGCCATGGTCATGCACCGGATAGTCTTCGGCCGCCGGGGCGTGCGCACCTCGATCCTCATCCCTTACGGCATCATCACGGTGGTCTCGGCCTTTGCGTGGCGCTACGCCTTCGCCCTGGACTCGGGCTTCATCAACCAGTGGTTCAACCTGGGGGACATGGCGTGGTTCGGCTCACGCTGGAGTGCAATTTTCGTCATCTCCCTCTCCGAAATCTGGAAGACCACCCCGTTCATCTCCCTGCTCCTGCTGGCGGGGCTGGCGCAGGTGCCCGAGGTGCTGCAGGAAGCGGCCAAGATAGACGGCGCCACCTGGTCGCAGCGCCTGTTCAAGGTGACGCTTCCCAACATGAAGGCGGCCATCCTGGTGGCGGTGCTGTTTCGGACCCTGGACGCCTACCGGCTGTTCGACAACGTGTTCATCATGACTGCGGGAGCCCAGCAGACCGAGACGGTGTCGTTTTTGGCCTACCGGCAGATGATCAGCCGGACCGCCCTGGGGCTCGGGTCCGCGGTCTCGGTGCTGTTGTTCCTGTCGGTGTTCCTGATTGCCGCCGCGTTCATCAAAGGGTTCAAGGTCGATCTCAGCCAGGTGAGGGGCGGATGAAACAGCGCCACGGGTGGGCCACCGTCGTCGGAGCCATCTTGATCATTGCCTGGGCCATGGCTCCGGTGGTGTGGATTCTGTCGCTGTCGTTCAAAGCCGGCGACGACATCAACAACAATCGCTTTTGGCCCACCAGGCTCAGCCTGGAGAACTACGAAACCGTCTTCAACACCCCACTATTCACCAGCGGCTTGCGTAACTCGATCGGCATCGCCCTGATCTCGACGGTGCTGTCGGTGGCGATCGCTACCGTGGCGGCGTACGCAATTGCCCGGCTGGACTTCCCGGGCAAGCGGACGGTCCTGTCGATTGCACTGGCGATCGCGATGTTCCCGGCGGTCTCGCTGGTGGGTCCGCTGTTCAACATCTGGCGGACCGTCGGTCTCTACGACACCTGGCTCGGCCTGATCATCCCCTACATGTCGTTCACCCTGCCGCTGTCGCTGTGGACCCTTTCGGCCTTCTTCCGGGAGATCCCGTGGGAGATGGAGGAGGCGGCCCAGATGGATGGCGCCACGGCGTGGCAGGCGTTTCGCAAGGTGATTGTGCCGCTGGCGGCGCCCGGGGTGTTCACCGCCGCGATCCTGGCGTTCTTCTTCGCCTGGAACGACTTCGTGTTCGCCATCTCGCTGACCTCCACCGACGCCGCCCGGCCGGTGCCGGCTGCGCTGGCCTTCTTCACCGGCGCCTCCCAGTTCCAGCGCCCGGCAGGCGCGATCTCGGCCGCCTCGATCGTGGTGACGATCCCGGTGATCGTGCTGGTACTGCTGTTCCAGAAGAGAATCGTCGCCGGCCTCACCAACGGCGCAGTGAAAGGGTGAGCGCCCTCAACCTCGCAACGGCAAGCTGAAGGAGCACTGGTCATGGCATCGATATCCGTGAAGAACGTGGTGAAGCAGTATCCCGACGGATTCCAGGCGGTCAACGACGTCAGCCTGGATATCGGCGACGGCGAGCTGATGATCCTGGTCGGCCCCTCGGGATGCGGTAAGTCCACCCTGCTGCGGATGATTGCCGGGCTGGAGGACATCACCTCGGGGGAGCTGCTGATCGGAGGCGAGCCGGCCAACGACAAGGCCCCCCGGGATCGCAATCTGGCCATGGTGTTCCAGAACTACGCGCTGTATCCCCACCTGTCGGTGTACGAGAACATCGCCTTTCCTCTGCGGCTCAACGGCAAGTTCTCCGACGACGAGATCCGCAGCAAGGTGGAGGAGGCGGCGGACACCCTGGAGCTGAAGGACCACCTGGAGCGCAAGCCCAGTCAGCTGTCCGGAGGCCAAAGGCAGCGGGTGGCCATGGGCCGGGCGATTGTCAGGCAGGCCGAGGCGTTCCTGTTCGACGAACCGCTGTCCAACCTGGACGCCAAGCTGCGGGGCCAGATGCGCACCGAGATATCACGGCTACAGCGCCGCCTGGGGATCACCACGGTCTACGTCACTCACGACCAGACCGAGGCCATGACGCTGGGGGACCGGGTCGCGGTGCTGCGCAAAGGAGTCCTCCAGCAGGTTGCCTCACCCCGCGAGCTCTACCAGCGGCCGGTGAACCTGTTCGTGGCCGGCTTCATCGGGTCGCCTCCAATGAACTTCGTGCCGGCGGAGATCGAAGGCCGAAAAGTCAGCCTGCCGTTCGTGTCTTTCGAGGTGGCCCAGGAGGTGGCGGACCGTTTCGGCGACAGCCAGCTGTTGATCGCCGGCATCCGGCCCGAGCACTTCGAGGACGCGGCGCTGGTGGACGCGACTAGCCAGTCGATTCCCTTCAGCGCCCACGTCGACGTGACCGAGTGGCTCGGCAACGAGCTGTTCGCCTACATTCCGTTCGAGACCTCGTCCGAGATCCACGAACGGCTCAAGACCCTGGCGAGGGAGCTGGACAGCGAGTCGCTGCGGACCCAGCTGGTGGTAGCGTTGGATGCAGGAAGCCGGATCGAACCCGGGGAGGAAGCAAAGCTGGTCTTCGACGCCTCAAAGATGCACTTCTTCGACCCGGTTTCGGGTGAGAACCTGACCCGTGAGCTGGCGGCGGTAGCCTCCTGATCCCTCGTCTGCCCTGAACCGACAGGCACAAGACCGGCCATCGGCCGGCGGTCCGTGGTGGCGCCGCGCCGTCGTGTATCAGATCTACCCCCGCTCGTTTGCGGATGGCGACGGGGACGGCGTCGGCGACCTGGAGGGCATCCGCAGCCGCCTGGAGTACCTGGCGTGGCTGGGCGTCGATGCCGTCTGGCTGTCGCCGTTCTATCCCTCCCCGATGAAGGATTTCGGATACGACGTCTCGGACTACTGTGACGTCGACCCGCTGTTCGGAGACCTTCACGCTTTCGACCGGCTGATCGAGGAGGCCCACCGTCTGGGGATCCGGGTGCTGGTGGACCTGGTGCCCAACCACACCAGCGACCAGCATCCCTGGTTCATCGAGTCCCGCAGTTCCCGCGACAGCCCCAAGCGCCACTGGTACATCTGGCGGGACGGCGTGCCGGACAAGCCTCCGAACAACTGGAAGGGCGCTTTCCTGAACGG
>DATLGP010000473.1:0-2153 GCA_035540395.1 Actinomycetota bacterium | reverse complement strand
ACACCCGCTCCGATGCCAGGGTCACCACCACCAGCAGGGCCAGGGCGGCAAGCCTGCCGGGGATCCCCGATACCGCCACCACACCGGCCCCGAGAACCGCGCCGATCATGTTCGCGCCGGCGTCGCCCAGCGTTCCCCGCTCCTGGAGGTCGGCCGGCAGCCAGGCGACCACCGCGGCCGCCACCGCGGCCGAAACCGGCAGGTACTCCGAGTTACGGGCTGCCGCGGCGGGAAGAAGCCGCAGGATCAAAAAGCCCTTGGCGGCACGGCCCGGCCGCAGATCCAGCAGGTTGATGAAGTTGGCAGCCAGCGCAATCACAAGCGCGTCCAGGATCGCCGCCGGAACGAACAGGTCCTCCCACCACATACAAACCGCGAAGGCAAGCCCGGCGCCCCCAAACGCCTTGATCGCCCCGGTGGTCAAGTCTGCGCGCTTCAGCGCCCGCAGGTGCCCGCCGAAACCCTTGCTCCTGCCGTCTCCGGCGTAGTCGTCGAGAAAGCCCAGCCCGAAGAATCCCAGTGCCAGGACCAGGGTACCCAGATGGACCCTTGAGCCCATTCCGCCGGCGAACCGCTCGAACCCCGGCGCCGCCAAACCCGTCAGCCACGTGATCGACTCCACCGCCGCGACCGTGACGGCGATCACCACCCCCCCGACGACCGAGACCCTTTTGCCCCGGTAGTTGTCGATCCTCAGCCGGGAGATCCGGTTGCGAAGGATGCCCGCCCGGGCAACGAGCCCGATTCCCAGAGCCAGCGCGGCCGGCAGAAGCGCGGCACGCCACACCTCAGCCGTCCCCGGCGGCTTCCGCCGAAACCGCGTCCGGAATCCGATCCTTCGGGGGCGGACCCGGATCCCAGGTCCCCGGCGGCCGTCCGTCGGGCATACCCAGGACCGTCGCCAGGCAGTACGGCGCCATGATCGCCAGGCCCATTGCCGGGATTGCAATTCCCGAGTCGTTCAGCGCAAAGCCCAGCACGTTGGCCACTATTGCTGCGATCAGCCCGATCCTCAGTCCGGGAATGGTATCGACGGCCGACCTCAGGCGTCCGTAGGGCCGGCGGAGCATCAGGCCCAGGAAGATAAGCGCCACCGGCACCGAAAGGGTCAGGGCACTCGAGGTCAGCAAGGTCCAGTTGGCGTTGATCTTTCGCATGATCACGTCCATCACCGCCTCCGGACCGTTGAGGAGGAGCCGGGCGACGAACCGCCCGATGTGGGTCTGCTCCTCGGGCGGCCTCATGGTGTCCAGCCCCCCCACCAGAAGAGCCGCGGCGGCCGAGAGTCCCCCGAACAGGAACACCTTCCCGATCGACATCCTCCGGCCGGAAAGCAGCAGGAGCAGGACACCGAAAGACGGGATGAGAGCCAGCACCCCGCCGAAGTCGGCACCGAAGGCGGTGGCCCCGGTGGCGACGATGGTCGCGAGGGCAATGGCTACGGCCGCCCTGAACCCCCACCGGCCGTAACGGGCGCCCACCTGTCCGGCCAGCAGGATCGACGAGGTAGCCAGAATGGCGAAGGTAAGGTTGCCCAGGCCGTAGAACCGGCCGGCGACGATGGGCGAATAACCGACGAGGCTGGACAGTTGCAGGTGGGCTCCGGTCGTGAGGTCCCCCACGATCAAGGCAAAGTTCACGGCGCAGATGAAAGCGGCGGGACCGCTGGGGTCTTTGCGCCATGGCCCCAAAAGGGCCAGCGCAGTCAGGACCACCGAAACCGCGAGGACCACCAGCATCGGCCCCGCCCGGCCCCAAAGGTGCGGGTTGAGGGCGGCCATGACCAGGGTCGCCGCCGGCGCGGACATGAACCCCAGCGTCAGGCGCCGGATCCACGGCAGCGGGGCGCCGGGGTCGCGGCGGAGCCGGCTCCAGGCCACCGAATAAAGGATCACCTGGAGCCCGACGAAGATCAAAAAGAAGCGCCCCACCCAGTCCCCGTGGAAGACGGCCGCACTGGCGACCCGGAGCAGGTGGTCCAGCCGGTTCTCTCCCGGCCCCTCGATCGCCCGGAAGGGTTGGGAGGTCATGCTCTCGGGCGGCTGTTCGCCCAGAAGGCGGAGCACGCCCGGGCCGATGTCGCTCACTGCGACGATGCCCGGCCTGAGCGTGGTAGCCGAGGTCAGCCAGCCACCCTCCTCGGCCCCGACCCC
>DATLGP010000472.1:0-6985 GCA_035540395.1 Actinomycetota bacterium | reverse complement strand
GGTTCTCGCCAAAGGTGCCCGGCGGCAGCGTCGTCCCGAGGGTCTGCTCCCACCAGGCGTAGTCCTCGATCGTGTAGGCGTAGACGGCCTTGTTGCGGCCGCCGTGTACCGACCGATCACATTGGACGTCTCCTGACACCTGGTTGCCGGAAACCTTCACCCTGCCCTCAACCGGCTCCTTGAAGATGCCGGTTTGGTAGGGCTTGCCCCGCAGCAGCAGCTCGCGGGGCTGCCCCACGTTTACCGAGCGGACCACGCCACCGTTGGAACCGGACATGCATAGATAGTAGGGGCCGCGGCCCCGTTATTTTGCGGTTCGGCGCCCGACCGGGGTGAAATCCCTTGCTGCGATGAACTCGGGGCGCCTGGTAGGAGCGGCGAAAGGCTCCACCAGGGCGTTGTCCACGCTGTTGTAGACGATGAAGACATTACTGCGGGGGATCGGGGAGATGTTGCTGTTGGAACCATGCATGGTGTTGCAGTCGAATACCGTGATCCCCCCCGGGCCGCCGGTGCACTCGGCGATCTCGCCGCCGGCGTCTTCGAGCAGCTTCACCATGCTTGCCGGGTCGGGGGATCCCAGGTCCTGCCTCTTCAGCGACTGCTTGTAGTTGTCCTCGGGCGTCTGCCCGACGCATGTCACGAAGCTGCGGTGGGAGCCGGGGATAAGCATCAGCGGCCCGTTGTAGGTGAAGTTGTGGGTAAGCGAGACGCTGATGCTCAGCGCCCGCATCCTCGGCATGCCGTCCTCGGCGTGCCAGGTCTCAAAGTCGGAATGCCACGCGAACTCCTTGCCCTTGAAGGCGGGCTTGAAGTTGACCCGGCTCTGGTGGACGTATACCTCGGAGCCCAGGATCTGGCGGGCCACCCCGGCGATCCGCTCGTCGGCCGCCAGCCGCCCGATCGTTTCGTTGATGCGGTGGACCTCGAACACCGAACGCACCTCATCGGAGGCCGGTTCGACGATCGTCCGTTCGTCGGCGCGGACTTCGGGACGGGACGTGAAAGCCACGAGGTCGTCGACTATGGCGTTCACCTCGTCCTCGGCGAGGACATCGCCGACCTGCAGGAAACCCCGTTCCTCGTAGCTTTGCAGCTGTCCGGCGCCGAGTGGTCCGGAGCCGGAGCCGTACACGACCGGATCGTGGCGCGGCAGGATCGAGGCAACGCCCTGGACCCGGGATGGGTAGACGTCGGAAACGATGGTGGCTGTTGGCATGTCATTGCCTCCTTTTCGTCGGTCGACAGTCGCCGAGTTGAACCGGACCGGGCTTCGGTGCCCGGGCGGGATTTCGCCGGCTAACCGGTATCCGGTGAACCGAGCAACGGGTAGGAGCCATCCTCCAGATGAAGCTCCTCGCCCAGCAATGCGGGGTTGAACACGCAGATCATGCGCAGGTCGGTCTTGGCCCTGAGCTCGTGCCGGTCGTGGCGGTCCAGGGCGTAGAGGGTCCCCGGCGTGATCTCATGGGTCAGTCCGGAGTCGGTTTCCACGACTTCGCCGAAGCCTTCCACGCAGTAGACCGCCTCCAGGTGATGGCGGTACCACATGCGGGTAACCGTGCCCTCATGCAGGATGGTGTCGTGGAGGGAAAACCCCATCCCGTCCTGCGCCAGGAGCAGGCGCCGGCTTCGAAAGGTCGGACCCTGCACGTCCCGATCGGATCCCTCCAGGTCGCCGAGCCTGGTGACCAGCACGGCTAAACGGCGGAACCGGCGGCGACCGGCGATGCGGACCCCACGACCGCCCGAACCGACTCCTCGATGATCTGCAGCCCGCGGTCGAGGGCGTCCTGGTCGATGGTGAGCGAGGGCAGCAGCTTTACCACCTCCCCCTCCGGACCCGAGGTCTCCACGATGAGCCGTCTGCGGAAAGCCTCCTCCCGCACCTTGGAGGCCAGGTGGTCGTCCGCCAGTGCCAGTCCCTGCACCATGCCTCTTCCCCGCACGGTCGCCTGCAGTTCGGGCATGCTGTCGGAGATGTCGGTCAGGGCCAGCTTGATAGTTCCCGCCTTGACTGCGATGTCCTGGGCGAAATCGGGGGTCTCCCAGTAGCGCAGCGCCTCGGTGGCGGTGATGAACGCGGGATTGTGCCCCCGGAAGGTACCGTTGTGCTCCCCGGGACTCCATACGTCGATCTCCGGCTTGAGCAGGACCAGCGCCAGCGGCAGGCCGAATCCGCTGAGGGACTTGGACAGGCAGACGATGTCGGGCTCGATGCCTGCGTCCTCGAAGCTGAAGAAGCTGCCGGTCCGCCCGCATCCGGCCTGGATATCGTCGACGATGAGCAGCGCCCCGTGCCGCCGGCAAAGGTCGGCCAGCCGCTGGAGCCAGCCGACGCTGGCCGAATGAAGGCCGCCCTCGGCCTGTACGGTCTCGGTGATGATCGCGGCAGGAGCGTCCATGCCCGATCCCCGGTCGTTCAAGAACCGGTCCAGGTACTCGATGGTGTCCACATCTTCGCCCAGATAACCGTCGTAGGGCATGGCGATGCCGGATCCGATCATCATCCCGGCGCCCTGGCGCTTGGACCGGTTGCCCGTGAGCGAGAGGGCGCCGAGCGTCATGCCGTGAAAGGCGTTGGTGAAGGCAATCACCCGGTCCCGGCCCGTGACCTTGCGGGCCAGCTTCAAAGCGGCTTCCACCGCGTTGGTTCCGGTAGGCCCGGGAAGCTGCATCTTGTAGTTGAGGCCTCGGGGCTGCAGGATCACCTCGTTGAACCTGGTGAGAAACGCCTCCTTGGCGGTGGTGGCCATGTCGAGGCTGTGGACTATGCCGTCCCCGGTCAAGTAGTCGATGAGCTTTCGCTTCATCTCGGGGTCGTTGTGACCGTAGTTCAGGGATCCGGCGCCGGAGAAGAAGTCGAGGTACTGCCGCCCCTTCGTGTCGTACAAAGTGTGACCCGAGGCCTTTTCGAAGGTCACGGGCCATAGGCGGCAGTACGAGCGCACTTCGCTCTCTAGCTCATCGATTACCTGCATGGTGCTTCTCCTTTACCGATTGCTGGTCCGGTTCATTTCCTCCATTTCGGCCATGGGGCCGACTCGTATCAAAAGCTCCGGTTCGTGTCCGGAAGGGTCGCTGCCCCCCGGCGGAAACAGCTCAGGGCCGAAAAACGCCGACTCGGTCAGGCTCGTGCCTTTGTCCCGGGCCACCGCCTGGAACAGGCTGCGTGACGCCGTGTTGGCCGGCGTGACCGTCGCCTCCAGGAACGCGATCTCCTCCGGCAGGCGGTCCAGCAGCGTATCGACCAGACGCCGGCCGAGTCCCCTTCCCTTCGACTCGGCCTCCACCGCGATCTGCCACAGGAAGATCGTGTCCGGGCGGCCCGGGGGGACATAGGCGGTGACAAAACCGTTCAGCGCGCCTTCCGACTCCGCCACCAGGCAGGTCTCGCAGAAATGGCTGCACAACAGCAGGTAGCAGTAGGGGGAGTTGAGGTCCAGGCCCGGACTGCGTTTGACCAGATGCCAGATCGACGGTCCGTCGGACACTTCAGCCGTCCTGATGGTTGGCTCGGCCGGCCTCACATCAAACAGGACTTGACCTGTTCGGTGGATCTTGAGGCCCCGAGTCGAGGCTGAAGCGGAAATATTCGCTGAAACTCTTGGAAAACAATGACCTTAGTCTACGGGGGCAGACCGGGGCCTGTGGGGGGTTTCAAGCGACGATAGTGTCCCCCAGGCGACATTTCGACCGCTGATCAGCGGCCGGGCGGCGGCGCAGCGCTACCAGGTCACCGTCCACAGCGCAGTGTTCGACTGCGATTCCGCCCCGGGGTTCAGCTCCTCGACCGTCTCCACCAGGCCCCACTCCACGGCCTGGGGCGGGATGACCACCGCCGGCCTGGAACCCCTGCCGTAGAGCGTCTCCGCCAGGTCGGCCGGCAGGTTCGCCCGCTCGGTGACTATCGTGCGGGCGGCGAGCACGTCGTTTTCGAAGCGCTGGCCGATGTCGTCCAGCCCGTCCAGCCTCTGCGACGAGTCGAAGGTCCAGGCGAAGGGGTGGAAATAGAAGCGAGCGGTCGGCGAACAGGTCCGGACGGCCCCCGCGAGAAAGACCGGTACCGCCATGCTGTCCACGTGGCCGGCTGCGTGCATCCGCACCGGCTGGGGCAGGGACCTGAAGAAGTTGTACAGCGACAGCCCCTCGCGGGTGTCGCCGCCCTCGCTGGAGACGATGACGGTCAGCGACTCGAAGTCGGCCTGCTCCAGGATGTTGGCCACCCGGGCTCGCAAGGCGTTGCCCGGCGTGGCCTTTATCGGGCCGTTGAATACCAGCCTGTAGTTCACTTCACCTCCGGTTGATCGTCCGAGCCGCCTACCGTAGCCGATATCGCGGGGCACCCGGCCGGCACACTGATAATCTTTGCCCCTTGGATCTTTTGGAACATCAGGGCAAACAACTCTTCCGTCAATGGGGTCTGCGGACCCCCGAAAGCCGGGTGGCGGCGACCCCGGACGAGGCGGAGGACGCGGCGCGGGCGCTCGGGGGGACCGTAGCGGTCAAGGCGCAGGTCCGCACCGGCGGGCGGGGCAAGGCAGGCGGCGTCCGGGTGGTGTCGGGGCCCCAACAGGCCAGGGAGGCCGCCGAGGCCATCCTGTCGCTCTCCATCAAGGGGCACGCGGTGCGCCGGGTGCTGGTTGAGGCCGGCGTGCAGATTGCCTCCCAGTCCTACTTCTCCATCATGTTGGACCGCTCCACCAAGACCCACCTGATGATCGGGTCGGCGCAGGGCGGGGTGGACATCGAAGCGGTCGCCGCTTCCACGCCGGAAGCCATCACCCGGGTCGGCGTCGACCCGCTGATCGGCCTTCAGACCTTCCAGGTCAACAAGATGCTGGCGGGGCTGGGAATCCCCGCGGACTCCCGCAAGGCGGGCGGCCACCTGGTCCGGACCCTCTACCGTCTGTACCTGGAAGCGGACGCGACCCTGGTGGAAGTCAATCCGCTCGTCGTCACCACCGACGGCGACGTCGTGGCGCTGGACTCCAAGGTCACGCTGGACGACTCGGCATTGTTCCGGCACCCGGAGATGGCGGACTACGGGGTGGAGGAGGGCGACGACTCCCAGGAATCACGGGCGGCCGAGCAGGGCCTGCACACCTTCGTAAAGCTCGACGGGAACATCGGGATCGTCGGGAACGGCGCCGGGCTGGTAATGTCCACCCTGGATCTAGTTGACCAGGTAGGTGGCAAAGCCGCCAACTTTCTGGATGTCGGCGGGGGAGCCGACGCGAAGATCCTTTCGAACGCCCTGCAGCTCATCCTGGCGGACGGCAGGGCCAGGTCGGTGCTGGTGAACATCTTTGGAGGCATTACCAGATGCGACCTGGTCGCAGAAGGTGTGGTGGACGCCCTTGGCGCGGTGGTGGTCGATATACCTATAGTTGTCAGGTTGGCCGGTACGAATGCGGAGGCAGGTAGGCGCATTTTGGATCGGGCCGGGCACCCGATGCTGGTCTCTGCGCAGACCATGCTGGAGGCGGCCGAAAAGGCAGTGGAGGCTACACGATGAGAATCTTCCTTGGCGGTTCCAAGGGGTTGGTGCTTTACGAGGACGAAGAGCTGACACAGCTCCACTCCGATCCCCTTTTGAGTGCGGTCAGGCCGAGCCCCGGCCGCTTGGTGGCAGGCACAGAGTCCGGCTCCATCCTGGTCTACGAGGGCAACGGCGAAGTTCGCGTCGCAGCCAAGGACCTGGGCAAGGGAGTGGAAGGACTGGCGGTCGGTGCCGACGGAGCCATCTTTGCCGGGCTGTTTCCCGCTGCGTTGTGGATCTCCAACGACCAGGGGGACAGCTGGGAGGAGCTCGACAACTTCACCAAGGTTCCCAGCGCCGACGCCTGGACGGCGCCCTGGGGCACTCCGCTGGTGTCCGCCCTGGCGGCCCATCCCAAGGACCCCGGAACCGTGTTCGCCGGTGTGGAGGTGGGCGGCGTCTACCGCAGCCGCGACGCCGGCCGGTCGTGGTCCGACCTCGGGTTGCCGGTGGCCGACATCCATTCGATCCAGATCTGCCCCGCCCGGCCCGAGAGGGTTTACGTAACCACCGGTGAGGGCGGTTTCTGCTCGGACGACGAGGGGTTCGGCTGGCGGCAGATGGGAGCCTCGAATAAGCGCCAGTACACCATGGGGCTGGCAGCCCACCCGTCGGAGGCCGACCGGGTGATCATGTCTGCGGCCCAGGGCCCGCCACCCACCTGGAGCGGCCCCGAGGGCGCCCGGTGTGACATCTATCTGTCCACCGACTCCGGCCGCCGGTTCCGGACCGTGGTCCGAGGCCTGGAGGGCGGCGTCCACCGAAAGGCGCTGGTGATCAACTCCAAGGTGCCCTCCGAGATCGTCTTCGGGACCTCCACCGGCCAGCTTTTCTACTCCAACGACGGCGGCGAGACCTTCGATGAGGAGGCCACCGACCTGGGGGACCTCAGGACCATAGTCTTCGCTTAGGCTGCACTAGTTGGCGATTCTGGTAGACGAGGGCTCCCGGGTTCTCGTCCAGGGCCTGACCGGTGAGCAGGGCCGGTTCCACGCCGCCCGCATGCGCGAGTACGGCACCAGCATCGTCGCCGGCGTCACCCCGGGCAAGGGCGGCCGACAGGTCGACGGCACCCCCGTTTTGGACTCGGTGGAGGAGGCGGTGGCCGAGACGGCGGCCAACGTGGCGGTGATCTTCGTTCCGGCCCCCTTCGCCGCCGACGCGATCCTGGAGGCGGCGGCCGCCGGCGTGCCGCTGATCATCTGCGTCACCGAGGGCATACCGGTCCACGACATGGCCCGGGTCTATGCCCACCTGGACTGCGCCCGGCCGTCCAGCCGCCTGATCGGCCCCAACTGCCCGGGGGTCATCTCGCCCGGCAAGGCCAACGTGGGGATCATCCCGGGGTCGGTGGCGTCGGAGGGCCACGTGGGGCTGGTGTCCCGCTCGGGCACGCTGACCTACCAGATCATGGACGAGCTCACCCAGATGGGCATCGGTCAG
>DATLGP010000471.1:0-3679 GCA_035540395.1 Actinomycetota bacterium | reverse complement strand
CTCGGGTCGGGGTACGGCAGACTTGCTGCCCGCAGGCTCGAGGTCGAGACCGGCGGACGGCGCTCTCCCCGGCCCCGCCGGACGGTGCTGTGGCTGCCGGACAACCGGGGGCGGGTAACGGCAGAGCCCCGGAGAGGCATTGGGCCGTACAACGGTCCACGGCCGGTGGCGGATCCCATCCCCTTCCCGGCTGCTTCAATCGGCATCGGGTAACGACGCCCATGTCGCAAAGAGTGCTGGTTCTCGGCTGTCCCTGGTGGCCGCTGCTGGCCGCCGGCATTGCCCGGGACACCCCGGCGGTGGTGATCGAGGCCAACCGGGTGACGGTGGGAACCCCGGGGGCACTGTCGGGCGGAATCACCGTGGGACTGCGCCGTCGTGAAGCCGAGAGCCGCTGTCCCACTCTGAACATACTCAAGCCCGATCCGGCGCGGGAGGCTCGGGAGTTCGAAAAGATTCTGGGGGCCCTGGACGGGTTCACCCCGTTCATCGAGATCCTCCGGCCCGGCACCTGCCTGTTCGCCACCAAGGCGTGCGCCCGCTACTTCGGAGGCGAAGACGCCCTGGCCGCCCAGGTGCTGGCGGCCGCCACTGCAACGGTACGCCAGGAGGGGTGCTTCGGCCTGGGAATCGCCGACGGGCTGTTTGCTGCGAGCATCGCCGCCCGCCGGAGCCTGCGCACCGGGCAACCGGTAATCGTGCCGGCCGGGGAATCCACCGGGTTCCTGGCTCCTCAGGCGGTATCGCTGCTGGGACGGACGGACCTGTCGGACCTGCTGCAGCGGCTGGGCCTAAAGACCCTGGGGGCGTTTGCCGCGCTTCCGTCGGCCGATGTCCTGGCCCGTTTCGGGCACGACGGGGTGGAGGCTCACCGCCGGGCGGCTGGCCTCGACGAGCACCGATTCGTCCCGCGGTCCAGCCAGACGGTAATGGAGTTGAGCGAGGAGCTGGATCCGCCCACCGCCCGTTCCGACATCGTCGTCTTCGCCGGAAAGGGACTGGCCGACCGGCTGGCCGGACGGCTGGAGGCCGAGGGACTGGCATGCAACAAGGTGGTCATCGAGGCGGCCACCGAGGACGGCCAGACCTTACGTAGAACCTGGCGCCTGGACGAAGGGTTCAACCCCGGAGCCATCGCCCAGCGTATGCGCTGGCAGCTTGATGGATGGCTTTCCGGAGCGGGCTCCGGGCCGTCCAACCGTCCCCCCGGCAGCGCTCTGGCGAAGATCTCAATCGTTCCGGAGGAGGTCACGGCACAACGAGGCGTCCAGCTCAGCTTCTGGGGAGGCCAGACCGAGCCCGGCCGCCGGGCAGCCAGGGGCATCGCCCGCCTGCAGGGACTGCTGGGCCCGGAAGCGGTGGTGGTGCCCGAGTACAAAGGCGGACGGGGCCCGGACGACAGGTTCCGCCTGGTTCCCGCCGACGCCGTCGACCTGATGAATCGCTCGGCCACCCCGGAGTTCCTGGCCGAGGCCCCCTGGCCCGGACACCTTCCCACCCCGTCGCCGGCGCTGGTGTTCTCCGACCGGATGGGGGTGGGCATGCTGGACGGCAACGGAAAGGGGCTGGAATTGGACGGTGACCGCCTGAGCTCCCCGCCGGCCTGCCTCACGCTGAGCACCGTCCGGCGGCTGCAGGTCACCGGCTGGGCCGGACCCTGGCCGGTGAACGAGAGGTGGTGGGACCCCCGGGCAAGCCGCCGGCTGGTTCGGATGCAGGTTGCCTGTGCCGACGGCAACGCCTACCTGGTGGCGTTCGAACAGGGCCGCTGGTGGCTGGAGGCGGCTTACGACTGACCGGCGGCTGCGAAGACGATAAGCTCAGCCACTCATGCCAACAACACTTGAAGCCGTCGTGTTCGACGTCGACGGAACCCTCGCCGAAACCGAACGGCACGGCCACCGGGTTGCGTTCAACAAGGCGTTCGAACAACAGGGCTACCCCTACCGGTGGAGCGACGAGCTGTACCGCGAGCTGGTGAAGACCACCGGGGGCGGCCGCCGGATCGCCCGCTACCTGACCGAGTTCGAAAACTTCGAACCGGACGAGGCCCGGGCGGTCGCCGAGAAGCTGCACCCGATCAAGACCCAGCTGTTCGTCGACACCATTCTCGCCGGCGAGGTACCCGGGCGTCTTGGTGTCGGACGCTTCATCAGCTCGATTCAACAGGCCGGCATTCGCACCGCAGTCGCCACCACCGGGACCACCAGCTGGGTCCACCCGCTGGTCAAGCACCTGAGCGAGGAGGGTGGTTTCGAGCCCTTCGAGGTGGTGGTCACCGGCAACGAGGTGGCCAACCTCAAGCCAGCGCCCGACCTCTTCCAGGAGGCACTCCGCCGGCTCGGGCTGCAGCCGCACCAGGTGGTGATGGTGGAGGACTCCCGCAACGGCGTGCGTTCGGCGATGGCCACCGGCGGACCGTGCCTGGCGGTCCGGGGCGAGTACGCCCTTACCGAAGAGCTCGAGGGCGCCGACCTGATAGTCGACAGCTACGGCGACGAGGCCAGCCCCCTTACGGTGCTCTCGAATCCGCGTTAGCTGACGGTCGGACCGATGCTGACCCCCGAGTTGTTAGTGGAACTGCACCGCCGCCGCCAAGAGGGCGGTTACCGGGCTTAGCCGCCGACGGGCTACGCTTTGGGGATGGAAGGTATCAAGGTGAGCGAGTCGCTCACCATCCCCGAACACGAGCTGGATCTCAAGTTCTCCCGCAGCGGCGGCCCCGGCGGCCAGAACGTCAACACTCGCGACACCAAGGTCGAGGTTATCTTCGACCTGGCCGGGTCTTCGTCGCTGCTCCCCTACCAACGGGAACGGGCGATGCGCAACCTGGAGGGCAAGCTCGATGCCGAGGGCAGGCTGCATGTGGTGTCCTCCGAAGCCCGCACCCAGGCGCAAAACCGGGAGCTTGCCATAAGCAGGCTCCGCTCAATCCTGGCCGAGGCACTCCGGCCCGACCCCGAGCCGCGAAGACCGACAAGGCCGAGCAGGGCGTCGAACCAACGCCGGCTGGCGGCCAAACGCGCACGGGGCCAGATCAAACAGCTCAGAAGATCCGACCCGGACGAATAACTTTCCCGCCACTCCAGGAAAGCGCGGACGAGTACACTTGATGCATGGCCAGGGTCAAGGCGAAGAACGTCGGCAAAGGTGCCACCATCATCACCTTGATGAGTAACCCGGTAATCCGCCGGGCGGTCGTCAGGGGGGCCACAAAAGCAGCCACCTCAACTGCCGAATTCGTTGCCGCCCGGCGCGAGAAATCGGGGTCTGCGATCGCTTCCGAAGATGCCGCTACGTCCGGATCCCCCACGGCCATAGGAGCCGGCACGGCCGCCAATCAAGCAGGCAAACCGGCAAAGCCGCCAACCCTGGCCGAGTCGGCCGCCGTGGAATCCATCGTCGGATCGGCGGCCTCGGTCGTGAGGCCGATGGCGGAACGGCTGGCAACCTCTCCCGCCGGCCGCTCGGTCCTGGAGGCGGTGAACTCGATCTCGGCCCAGGCCCTGGGCACCGCATCCGGCCCCAGACGAGCCGGCGCCTCGATGGCCAACTTCGTCGGGGGGATCCTGGCGAACCAGGGGGCCGGGCAGCCGGAAACAACCACCTCGGACCGGCCGGCCGTGAAGTTCAAGCCGGTCGCGCTTCCCAGTGGGCCGCCGGCCGAGCCGGTAAGGAC
>DATLGP010000470.1:0-5118 GCA_035540395.1 Actinomycetota bacterium | reverse complement strand
GCCATCGGCCCCGCGGCGAGACCCGCCACGAATCCCAGGCCGGCAAGGAGCAGCTGGACGCCGCGGAAAGATTCGGCCGGTACCCGTCCCATCCCCGCCGACTCGAGCAGCTCCCGGTTGCCGTCCGCCGCCTCTCCGGGGAACCGCCGGGCGAGGTAGCGAAGCAGGGCGCTCAAGGGCCGCATCGGCCGCCGGGATTCCCCGGTGCCGGCCAGGGCCGAGACGCGTCCGGCAACCACCGGATCCTTTCGCTTGACTGCGGCCAGCGTGAGCCAGACAGTCGCTCCGCTGAGAGCAGCGAGCAACAGCTCGTTCATGAGGAGCGGATCCTCAGGGCATGCCTGATCCACAGCATCCCCAAAGCGTTCATCGTAAGCCCGGCGGCCAGGATCGCCAGACCCATCGCGGTCGAGAACAAGAACTCCATCTGCTCCCGGGAGCCCACCGACAAAAGAAGGAAGAACGCTATGGGAGCGATGGCCACAACCAGGCCGGAGAGCCTGCCCTGGGCAGTCATGGCCTTCACCTCGCTTCTCAGCTGGAGCCTTTGGGAGATGCGAGATGCGGAGGACTCGATGACGCCGGCGAGGTTGCCGCCGGTCTGCCGGTGCACGAGCATCGCCGTCACCCACATGTCCAGGTCCTTGCTGGGAACCCTTGCGGAGAGCCTCTCGAGGCCCTCGTCCATGGGACGGCCGAAATCCACCTCGCTCAACAGCCTTTCGAGCTCTTCGCGCAGGGGGGCTTTGGTTTCCTCGGCCATCACCCGCAGCGACCTGCCGAGCGACTGGCCCGCCCTGAGCACACTGGCCTGCAGGGCGAGAGCTTCCGGGAGCTGCTTTTCGATCCTGGCCGCCCGGTTGCCGTGGAGCCTGAGATAGAACCGGTCCACGGCCCAGGGACTGGCGGCTGCCGCCAGCACGGCCCACCCGCTGCTGCCAAACAGAAACAAGGCAAACAGCCAGCCGCCCAGGAAAGCCACCAGGCCAACGGCGAGTGCGTCGGAGAACGGCACCCCGGGATGGTGGGCTGCCGCTCGAGCCTCCAGCCGCCCGCCCCATCGGGTGCCGGCCACCCGAACCGCCCACCCCTCGAGAAGGGGTCCTCCGGGGGCGCGGCGAGGTTTCTCCGCCGCCTCCACGGCCAGCCGGTCGAGCAGGCGGGAAGCCTCGCGAGAGCGACGCATGGCCCACCAGGCCCCAACCATCACCACCAACGAGATTCCGCCCAGAGCAGCTACCACGACGTCGGTCAATTCATCCCCCAAACAAAGTCGGCGATGCCGGCGGCGGCCATTCGGTCGAGGCAGGCGGGCGGTTCTCCTGCTTCGTAGCGACCGGCAACCCGACCGTCCTGGTCCAATCCGGCGGCCTGGAAGCGGAATACGTCCGTCAGTTCCAAACCCCGCTCGGAGAGCCCCCTCACCTCGGTGATCCGCACGACCTTGCGGGAGCCATCCTGCATGCGGCTGGTGTGGACTATCAGGTCGAGCGCTGCGGCGATCTGCTGGCGCACCGGGCCGGGCGCCAGCCCCAGCTCGGCCATCATGACCATCGTTTCCAGCCTGACCAGCAGGTCGGCGGGAGAGTTGGCGTGACAGGTGGACAAAGATCCCTCGTGGCCGGTGTTCATCGCCTGGAGCATATCGAGGGCTTCGCCGCCCCTGACTTCGCCCACGATGATCCGGTCCGGACGCATTCGAAGGGCGTTACGCAGCAGATCTCTCACCGTCACCAGGCCCCGGCCCTCGATGTTGGCCGGGCGAGCCTCGAGTGAAACCACGTGGTTGCGAGCCAGCCGCAGCTCGGCCGCGTCCTCGATGGTGATAAGACGCTCGTGCTCGGGGATGGACGAGGACAAGACGTTGAGCAGCGTGGTCTTTCCGCTCCCGGTTCCGCCCGAGATGATGATGTTCATCCTGGCCCGCACCGCCGCGTCCAGGAACCGGACCATCGAACCGGTGACTGTGTCATTGGAGACCATGCTCTCGTAAGTGAATGGGAGAGCGGAGAACCGCCTGATGGTGACGGCCGGTCCGTGGATCGACAGCGGTGGAATGATTGCATGAAGGCGGCTGCCGTCGGGAAGCCGAGCCTCCACGTAGGGTTGCGACTCGTCGATCCGCAGCCCCAGAGGCCCGATCACCCTCTCGATCAGATGCAGGATCTGCGCATCCGAATCAAGGCTAACCTCGGCCGGCTGAATTCTGCCGCCCAGCTCAACGTAGATGCTTTCCGGCGTGTTGATCATGACCTCGGTCACCCGGGGATCGCGCAGCAGCTCCTCCAACGGACCGAGCCCGACGACCTCGTCGGAGATCTCCCGAACCAAACTGGCCAGCTCCGAGCCCGGGATGATGACCCGGTCTTCCTCGAGCACGCGACGAACGGCCTCGCGCAGGCTGACCCGCTTGTCCGCCTGGCTGCCTTCGAACAGCGCCGGATCCCTCTCGTCGAGCAGGCGCCGGCGGACCCGCTCCTTGAGTTCGACGTTGCTACCGTTCTCTGACATCTGGACCCCCGCAAAGACGAATCGAGACCTACGGCCTGATCTTCACCACCGGCCTTTGGCGGCGAAATCCCGCTGAGAAAGTCGGGCGGGGGGCAGGCTGACCATGCAGATATGAGCCGGGTGCCGGCAAGACCGCCTCCGGCTCCTCCTCGGGCGTTACGCTCGGCTGCAGCACCAGGCTTGCGACCTCGCCGGAGCGGACCGGGGCGTCGCCGGATTCCCCCGTCAATCGCTTGGCCAAGGGCGTTAGCAGCTTGCATGCCACCGGACTCAGCTCGCCGCGGTTGGCCACCCGGTAAATCTGAATATCGGCTCTCACCCGGGTCACCTGCCTGACCCCCAGGACAGCTTCAACTTCTTTCGAAGTGACGTCGGCCCCGCCCGCCTGGTTGAGCACCACATTGAGCTTGGGCAGCCGGACTCCCGAGGTTCTCAGCCGCTTGAGCAGGTCCCGAGCCCGCCGGAGCGCCAGCAGGTCCGGGGTCAAGACGATGTAAAGCGAGGACGCCGCCTCCATCGCTGCCCTTGTCACCAAGCCGTCCCCCGACGGGAGGTCCGCGACTACGTGCTCGGCCATTCCCCGAATGGCCTGCAGCACTGCGCCGACCGCTTCCGGAGCAGGAGCTGCCGCGGGCCGGCCGGGAGCGAAGATGGCCTCGAATCCGAGGGGATGCGACCACACCACACTTCGAACCGTAGGTTCCGACAGCTCGTCGGCCACCCTGAGCAGATCGCCCACGGTTTTGACGTCGGGCTCAGCACCCAGAAGGCAGGTCTGATCCGCATGGTCGAGATCCAGGTCCACCAGGATCGTGCCCTTTCCCAAACGTCCGAGCGAACCAGCCAGGTGAGCCGCAATCACCGATGCACCGGCGCCTCCTTTGGGGGCCCACACCGCGTGGAGGGCCCCGGAGGGCGGCGGGACCTTCGCAGGGGTTGCCCTCCCCCGCTCGACCAACGCCTGGAGCTGGTCCCGCTGCTCCGGCCAGTGCACGAACCCCCGTGCGCCGAGCGCCAGTGCCGCTCGTAGCGCAGGAGTTGTCTCCTGCCGGCCGAACACGACAACACCGGCGGTCAGGCGGGCCGAGCGGGGGTGCCCGGCGAGCTGGACTGCCAGCGAGTCGGAGACCAGAGCGCAATCGGGCCGGTGGACCGAGTTCAGGAGCTCGTCGGCCGAGCGGGCCGACATCACGAGCCGCCAGTGTGGGATTTCCTCGAGGTGCCGAATGACCTCGTCGAGCAGAATCAGGTCGTCACAGGCGACAAGAACGGTAGGTGACACGGACATGGATCCCCCTTGGCTTGGAACCGTGGGGAAGTTTCCGTGGGGAAGCGCTGTCCAGATTTTTACAACATCGCGGTGACAAATGGCTAGAGGCAAAATCAAAAAATCCATTGAGCGGGACCCGGGCCGAGCGTTCTTGATCGCACCAACGCGTCGGCTCGGCATGTTTGCCGGGGGGTCCTGCCGGTTAGATCAAGATCGGACCCTTTTGGGTGTTCGCAGAAGTAGAGGGGTCCCTCGTAGGCAACCGAGAGGAGACCAACGATGGATGAGCGTGACAAAAGCCAATCAACCGACCCAGAGTCCTCCGACCGGGACATCACCTTCGGCGGCAGCCAGAAGGGTTCCGGCGTCAATATTCCGGGGGGCTTGAGGGAAGCTGAGCACCCCGCACCCCAGGTCCCCGAGGGCCAGTATGTTGACGGATATCCGTCTACTGATGATCAGCCGACCGAGGATCGCTCCTCGGAGAATGTGGGCGAGGAGAAGAACGTCAGCTTCGGCGGCAGCCAGAAGGGTTCCGGCGTCAATATTCCGGGGGGATTGCGAGAGCCGGAAAGCTCGGGTTCCGAGTGAATCGGTCGGGATGACCCCGCGCCCGGACTGCGGGGACGGCTCCACCTCCGGAGCCATTGCTTGTCGCAGACCTTCGTAAGCTTTCGAGCCCACCCCACAGGCTCCGCGCCGGACGGTACGGTTCCGCAAGCGTTCGGAACGAACGAAACGGACTTCCCCGTGTAGATTAGGCCGTGGAGGCGAATGGGGCCTGGTGGCTCTCCTGGTCTTCAAAACCAGTGCACCGGTGATGAGCCGGTGGGCGGGTTCGATTCCCGTCCGTCTCCGCCACGCAACACCCCGCTGACCTGCGGGAACACGAACGACCCCTTACTGTCCGTCGAGGTGTTCTGACGACTCCGACCCCGGAACGACGCTCGGCACAGCGTCCCGGACGGCGTCCATCGCGGCCCCGAGAAGGCCCGCGTGCGACCCGGCCGTCCTCTGGACCAGCGCCGTGAGGACGTGCTGGTACATGTCCTCAGTGGTCCGCGTCGAATTCGTCGGCCCACGCGTGGGGCAACGTCCTCTTCGTCCCCGACCCGCTACCTGAACGCCTACAGCTCCGCGGCCCCGCCGGGTCACATGAGATCGAACTGCCTGTCACCCAGCCCGTTGAGCCCACGGCACCGCCTCCTGATGGCGGGTGATGGCCCGCTTCACCAGATCACGCTCGGTGTCGGCGACAAGTTCCGCCCCGAACTCCTCTCAACTGGGCCTCATGCCTAACGGGGGATCGAGGTTCAGCCGATACCGCACCCTGACGG
>DATLGP010000469.1:0-1577 GCA_035540395.1 Actinomycetota bacterium | reverse complement strand
CCATCCGGGTGGCAATCGATCGCCCCGGCGGGTCCGTGCCGGTGGGCCGTAGCCACCGGATCCGCATTCTCCAGATAGACACCCCGGAGACCGTCCGTCCGAATTACCCGGTTCAATGCGCCGGCCGGGACGCCACCGCCTTCGCCCGAGCCGAGCTGCCTGTGGGGTCCACCGTTTACCTGCTGGCCGACCGGGAGGACAAAGACCGCTTCGGACGCTACCTCAGGTACCTCTGGGATTTCGAAGGGGAGTTCTCCAACGAAAAGGCGGTGGCCCGCGGGTTGGCCAAGGCGGTCATCTACCCGCCGAACGACCTGTACGCCGGTCGAATGAGACAGGCGGAGGCTGCGGCCAGGCAGGATCGCAGGGGGCTTTGGGGAGAGGTGTGCACGGGAGCGCAATGACGAAGGGAGAGCGGAGCCATGAGGGGGCCAGTGCGGGGTGGCCGGTTCAGCAGATTGACAGGGCGAAGCGGTGTGTTGGTCTTGTTGGTCTTGATGACCGCATGTGGGGGTGACGCGGCGGAACGGGCGGCTCAGTCGTCACCGGCGCCCACCGTGGCGCCGGCCGAGCCCTCGCTGTGTACCACCGACACCGTGGTGTCCGCCGAGATGGCGGACTCCGGCGAATCGGCAAGCGTCCTGGACATGCAGGCCCGGCTTCTCACCAGCCAGCCGGACAACCCCGAGGGGTTCCGGTCGCAAACCGTGATCGTGGATGCCGGCCTGGGTAGTTTTCGGATCTCGCTTCCCCGCTCCTACTCGGTCTTGTGGCGGTACGGTACGTCGGGCCGGGAGCTGCTTGCCGACGCCGAGGAACGCGACCCGGTCTGGCGCGGGTTCTGGGAGCCGCTGGTCGGCCGCGATGACATCGACACCCGGGCGATCTCGATTGATCTGGATGAGTCGGACGAGGTCGTCGCGGTGCTGATCACCCTCACTCCGGCTTCCGAGGAATCCGGCGACGCCCTGGCGGCGGGCTTTGCCGGTTATTACGCCGGTTCGGGCGGCACCGTGGGTGAGTCCTGCGGGGTTACGGCAAACGGGTCCGACGGCGCGTATGTCGAGCACACGGTGCCCCGGCGCATCGTCGGCGGAGGACAGGATCGGACCCAGTTGCAGTTCTTGATCCCCGACCCGCCGAACAACGCCCTGTGGGGGGTAACCTGCGACGTCCCCCGGCCCATGGCTTCGCAGGTCAAGGACCGGTGCAGGCAGATAGCGTCGACTTTTCAGCCATTGCCATTCATCCGTTGAACCGGTGAAAAAATTGGGGTGACCGACGGGATTTGAACCCGCGACATCCCGGACCACAACCGGGTGCTCTACCTGCTGAGCTACGGCCACCATGGGGGTAGATGCTCCGGGGGAGCACCAAGATTCCCCCAAGATCGTAGCACCGCGCCGGTCGCCCCAAAGCGCTACCCTTCCCGGCATGCGGAATTCGGCCGAGGTAGTGGTGGTGGGAGGCGGCGTCATCGGGTGCGCGATTGCCGCCGAACTCGCCGGCCGGGGCGCCGACGTCCTGCTTCTGGAAGGCCGGGAGATCGGGCACGGGGCCTCCGGCCGCAACCACGG
>DATLGP010000468.1:0-2750 GCA_035540395.1 Actinomycetota bacterium | reverse complement strand
CCGCCTTCACCGGCAGCTCTATGACGAACCGGCTACCGCCACCCTCGCGATCCTCCAGGCGGACGGTGCCCCCGTGCAGAGCGGCGTGCTCCCAAACCAGGGAAAGACCGAGGCCCGCGCCCCCATGTCCGCTGCTCGCTGCGGTCTCACCGCGGGCAAAGCGCTCGAATATGAACTTGCGCTCGTGTTCCGCCACGCCGGGACCTTCGTCTTCCACGGCGAGCTGGACCACTCCGTCCCCGCCGGTGATGCAAATTCGCTTGACTCCCCCTCCGTAGCGTTCCGCGTTGTCGATGAGGTTTTGGAGCATCTGGTTCAGCCTGCGCCTGTCCGCCTGGATGATGCAGGGCATTCCGTCCGCCAACTCGATAGGAACCTCCGGTTTGCCCAGACGCTCGAGCAGATGGCGGGTCAGCGGGACGGGGTCGACCATTTCAACCTGCATTCCGGACACCCCTGCTTCAACCCTGGACAGCTCCAACAGGTCCTCCACCAGGCGATGCAGGTCGCGGACCCGCCGCTCCATCTCATCCAGGGTCTGGCCTGTGTCGCGGGAGCCGCTGCGCTGTCGTCGGGCAATGTTGATTGCCGAAAACAAGGCGGCAACCGGAGAGCGCAGCTCGTGGCTGACCTGGGACGTGAAGCGCGACTCCCGGTCGATCCGCTGCTGTACGGCATCGGCCATCCGGTTGAAGGAGCGACCCAGCAGCCGCAGATCGCGGTCGCCGGCGGCGTCGATGCGAGTGTCGAAGCCTCCATCCGCTATGCGCTCGGCCGCCGATGTGAACTGCCGGAGCGGCTTGAGGATCCGACCGCTTGCCAGCCAGCCGATGCCGGCGCCGCACAGGGTGGCAAACAGTGCCGACAAAGCCAGTCCGCGGGCGAGGCCGCCCAGCGTCCGTTCGATATCGTCCATGGGGATCAGCTCGTAATAGCGGGTGTTGTAGGCCGGAATGGCTACGCCGATGCCGACGAACGGGCGCTGGTCTACTGTGACCAGCTGACGGCCCGCCCCGCCCTCCTCCACGACTTCGGTAAGGGACGCCGGCAGGGCGTTGGGGCCGATCCCGACGGAACCCGAAAACCATTCGCCGCCCACCCGGGCCAGGACCACGGAGCGGGCGCTGCCGCTCACCGCCGAAAGCGCCTCGCTGGGGGGCAGGTCGCCCGCTCGCAGGGTGTTGCGCACCATGCGCGCGTTCAGATAGCCCTGACTGATGGCAGTCTCCTGACGTTCTTGCACCAGTTGTTCACGGGTCACCTGGTAGGCGAAGGTGGCCAGGGCCGCCGAGAGCAGAAGAGCGATGATTCCCCAGGCGAGCGTTGCACGGGCTCGAAGCCCGAGCGAACTCACCGGGCCCTTCATAGCCACATGGGGTGGCGCATGGAACCTCCGTTATGGGCGGGCGGCGGTACGGTCTCCTCCATGATGCCAGGAGCCGGCAAAGATCCGTGGCGCGCAGCATGTAAGACGCGCTACCGACCGGACATACCGAAAGCATTGCCGGTCAAGGATGGGCTACAAGGATGGGCTACAAGGAGTAGGTGAAACTGTAGTTGTGCCCCCCGCCGTCGTCGACTGAAATCTCCATGGTCCCGGTTATGCCCGCCAGGCCGGCGGTGCCGGAGTCCGGAACCACTACGACGGTCAACCGGTCGCCGTCCTTGCTGCTGACGGCGGAATGCTGGACCACGAAGGTGCCGGCCGAGCCGTTCAGGCGGCCATCGATCCGCTCCATCCCGACGTAGGCCCGGGAGTCCTGCGCCTCGGCCATTAGCAGCTCGGCCGAGCCGGTCCCCTCAAAGTCGCCCTGGAAGACCTTGGTGAGGGTCGCCCGGCTGAGGACGGCCCCCTCCGACTCTTCATAGGTTTCGCCCTCCCAACTGCTTATAGAAAAGGTCCCTTTGGCTTCTGGCATTACTCCCCTTATCTCCCTTTGACCGAATCGAACATATGTTCGATAATACATGGTCCCTATGGACGCAGCCAGAATGACATCTGCCGAGCGGCTGAGCGAGCTTGCAGAGCTGGCGCGGCCGGTTTCGCTGGCGTTCGAGCAGGCCCTTCCGGTACTTGCGGCCCTGGAGCCCCTACTGCCGCACGGCAACCTTCAGCGAGGATCCACCGTCTTGGTGGAGGGAGGAACGGGGCTGCATTCGCTGGCGCTGGCGCTGGCGGCCGAGGCCTCCAGGGCCGGATCCTGGGTGGCGGCGGTGGGAATCCCCTCGCTGGGGGTGGCATCAGCGGCCGAGCTCGGAGTGGTTCTCGAGCGGCTGGTTCTCATCACTCCTCCCCCGGATTCATTGTGGCCCACGGTGGCGGCGGCTTTGATCGACGCCTTCGACGTTGTTCTGCTCGGTTGGCCGGAAGTTTCCGGCAGCATGGCCCGGCGCCTGGGGATGCGAACCCGGGATCGAAAGTCGGTGCTGATCCCGGTTGCCGCCGGCCCTGGGGGCCGCAACTGGCATGAGGCGGCCGACGTGCGGCTTGCGGTGAACAATGCCTCCTGGCAGGGACTCGGGTCGGGGTACGGCAGACTTGCTGCCCGCAGGCTCGAGGTCGAGACCGGCGGATGGCGCTCCCCCCGGCCTCGCCGGACGGTGCTGTGGCTGCCGGACGACCGGGGGCGGGTAACGGCAGAGCCCCGGAGCGGCAGAGGGCCGTACCGCGGTCCACGGCCGGTGACGGATCCCATCCCCTTCCCGGCTGCTTCAATCGGCATCGGGTAGCGGGCGCCCATGTCGCAAAG
>DATLGP010000467.1:0-2767 GCA_035540395.1 Actinomycetota bacterium | reverse complement strand
GACATTGCGGATGACTGTGATGCCGGGACGGACGATCTGAAAGAAGTCCCGGTCTGCGGTGAGAATGTTGACGTCAACCCCGTCGGCGGCCAGCCGGATTGCCATCACGGCGATGATGTCGTCGGCCTCCACGCCGGCCGTCTCGAAGATCGGGATCCCCAGGGTCATGAGCACCTCATGGATCAGCCCCATCTGGGAGCGGAACTCATCGGGCGCCGAAACCCGCTGCGCCTTGTACTCCGGGCGAAGGGCCAGTCTCTCGGTCGGGGCTCCCATGTCGAAAGCGGCGGCCACCTGCCGGGTGCCCAGTGTCTGCATCGCCTTGATCAGCATGGAGGTGAAGCCGAAGACGGCGTTGGTGGGGGTTCCGCTGGTAGTCCTGAGCTCCGGGGGCAGCGCGTAGAAGGCTCGATAAGCCAGCGAGTGGCCGTCCAGAAGGAGGACTTTGCGCTTGTTCCGGGCCCCACTCACGATCTTGCGACTATAGTACTTAGAGATGTCGGCACAGGTTCCGCAGGGCGCACAGGAATACCTCGAATGCATATTCGAGATGGAGGAAGAGGGCGCCTCGATTCTTCAGGCCCGGTTGTCCGAACGTCTTGGAGTGACCCCGGCGACCGTCTCCCAGGCCGTCAAGCGCCTCGTTGCCGAGGGCCTGATCGAAATCCAGAATAGAAAGATCCACCTGACCAAAACCGGCCGTGAGGTGGCAACCCCCCTGGTTCGACGCCACCGTCTGGCCGAGCGGCTCTTGACCGACATTCTGGGGATCCCCTGGTACCGGGCGCACGAGGAGGCCCACGACTGGGAGCATGTGATCTCTCCCGAGGTCGAACAGCGGATCCTGGACAAAACCGGAGCCACCACCTGCCCGCACGGAAATCCCATCCCCGGCATGACCCCACCCTACGAACGGTCGAGCCTGGTTCCCCTCACGGAACTGGCCGAGGGCGACTGGGGAACCCTGTGCCTGCTCACCGAGGACGTGGAACTGGTGACCGGGATCCTGCAGTACTTCCAGGAGCATGCCCTCATGCCCGGGGCGACTTTGAAGGTGTCGGCCATCGCCCCCGACGGAACCCGCACCCTGTCGGTAGATGGCTTGTCGGCATCCCTCGGCCCCAGCCTGGCCGACAATCTTTGGATCGCGCCGGGCCGCTAGCCCAACCCCGTCTGGCCGGCATGACAAGCCGCCCGGTATTAGATATAACTAAGTTATTGACTTAGCCTTACCTAAGATCCCGCTGGAAGGAAGGCCCATTGTCCGACTCCACAGCGTTCCGCCCTGTAAGCTTTCGCAAGCCTCGACGCCTGCGGGCCGCTGTGGCCGTGACCGCGCTTTTGCTGGCCGCAGGGTGCGGTGACCGCGGGGGGGACGATTCTGCAGCATTCGACCGGTCCGAAGCCGACAGCCTGCTGGATTACCGGCTCGTGGACTACGCGTTCGAAGGCCCCGATACCGCGCAGGGGTCCAACGTCTATTTCACCGCCCATAACGAGGGTACGGAGAACCATGAGCTCGAGGTTCTCGACTCCTCGGGGAGGGCTCTTGGCGAGATCGAGGAGTTTGCTCCGGGGGTTGAACCCGAGGCGCTTGCCCTCCGGCTGGAACCGGGCGAATACACTTTGCAGTGCATCCTGGAAACCGAGGACGGCAGGATCCACAAGGATCTCGGAATGGAGTTACAGCTGACGGTCAGCTAACGTTCGGACCGCCTGGTTAGCCGGGCGGTTCGGTCTGCCGTCCGGTCACTTAACAAGCCGAAATTATTCAGCTACACTACATCCCGAAAATCGATACGGTTTGAGCAATGGCGCTCGCTTCGGCGGGCGCTTCTTTTATGTTTGTTTTATGTAGGGTTTTTGCCACCCCTGTCGCCCGCGCCGGCGCCACCAGGATTCGGCAGCCCAAAGCGAACTTGGCCGCTGTCAGGAAGGAGCCCTAAGCTGAACGCCTACCAGGGTCTGTACAACCCCCGCTACGAGCGTGACGCCTGCGGTATCGGATTCGTTGCCGACGTCCAGGGCCGGTCAAGCCGGTCCATCGTCGAGTCCGCCCTTTACTCCCTGTGCCGGGTAAGGCACCGCGGAGCGGTGGCCGCCGATTCCAAGAGCGGCGATGGCGCCGGCCTGCTGCTCCCCCTCCCCTCCCAGTTCTTCGCCTCGGAGCTACACTCCGACGCCGACCCAGCCTTCATCGGTGTGGCGATGGCTTTCGTGTGGCCCCCGGGCACCACCGGCCACCGGGCGATCGTCGAGGAAGCCTGCCACCACGAGGGGATCGGCGTCCTGGGATGGCGCGAGGTTCCCATGGAGTTGGACTACATCGGCGATCAGGCGCGGCAGATCCACCCCGGCATAGAGCAGGCCATCCTCCTGCGGCCGGTGGGGGTGGACACCGCCGAAGCCGAACGCAGGTGCGTGCGCGCCCGCAAGCGCTCCGAAAAAGCCTGCCAGGACTCCGGCATCCGGCTCTACTTCCCCTCATTTTCGTTCCTCACCATCACCTACAAGGCGCTGGTGGTCGCCGATCAGCTTGCCGAGTTCTACCCTGACCTGGCGCGGGACAACTTCACTGCCCCATTTGCGATGTTTCACCAGCGGTTCTCCACCAACACCGCGCCGACCTGGGAACGGGCCCAGCCGTTCCGCCAGAGCTGCCACAACGGAGAGATCAACACCATCGCCGGCAACATCAACCGGATGAAGGCTCGTGAGGGCCGCCTGGGCAAGCGCAACCTGCTGGAAGAGGAGCTCCTTCGCCCGG
>DATLGP010000466.1:0-1532 GCA_035540395.1 Actinomycetota bacterium | reverse complement strand
GTCGTACGCTCAGCAGACGACCGGCTGAACAAGGGACGAGGTGACCGGATGCGGATCTGGGATCTGTCGCCCGGTTATCTGAACCGTGACAGCCTGCTCGGAGAGCACCGGGAGCTCCACGGGCTTTATTCGATCCTTGTCAACGGTAAGCAGGGCTACTCGCGGCATCCCGAGACCCTGCGTTGGGCGGAAGCCGTCGGCGGTCTTGGGTGGAGACATCGGGAACTGGCACTCGAACAGGGCGAGGACTACCTGCTTCATTCCACCGCTCTCAGCGAGCTGGAACCCTTTGTTGTCGTACCCCCCGTCTAGAATCACCCTAAAAATTCCCAATGTTGCCAAGGTGCCGGCAACGGCGTAGAAATAGAGCTTCCCCGCACTTCCCCGGTTCGGTATCAGCCAAGGCGAGGTCTCCTTAACGGGAGGACGGGTGCAGGAAGCGGGAGTTCTTCAGCGCATCTCCGATGCAGCTCGGGCATCAAGGTCCGAGTTGTTCCTGGTCGTTCTGCTCGGTCTCGCCATCGTGGGGGCCGGCATGGTGGTGATCCTGCGAAGCTCGGATCCCCCGGCTCCTCCCATCCAGCGAATCGCCGCCACGCCGGAGGCCGGCGCATCGCCCTCCCCGGCGGTCGGCGAGGTAGTGGTGCACGTTTCCGGGCAGGTAAGCGCTCCCGGGGTCTACTCCCTGCCCGAGGGAAGCCGGGTGCAGGACGCCGTCATGGCCGCCGGCGGGCCGGCTGCCGAAAGTGATGCCAACGCGCTGAATCTGGCGGCCGTGCTGACCGACGGCCAAAAGATCACTATTCCCAAGCCCGGCGAGGCAATTCTGGCGGACGCCGGGGTGGGTTCTGATGGGCAGGTCCCCGGCGGCCTGATCAACATAAACACCGCGCCTGCGGCGCAGCTCGAGGAGCTTCCCGGCGTAGGACCGGTACTGGCGGAACGCATAGTTGCCCACCGGACCAAGAGCAGGTTCACCTCCCCGCGACAGCTGATGGAGGTGAGCGGATTCGGGCCGAAGAAGTACGAGGCGCTGAAGGACCAGATAACCGTCTAGCGCCTCCGCCCCGCGTCCTCTGGATGGCGGCAGCGTTCGCCGTCGGTCTGGTACTTGCCGATCTGAGCAGACCCGGGTACCCGGTTGCCGCCGCCACCGGCATCGCCGGGGTGGTTTGCCTGGTATTCGCCTGGGCGCTGCACCGGCGGTGGCCCGACCCGGCGCCGGGCGATCTCCTGCCCCGGGTGGGCGCAGCCACAGCCTGTCTTTTGCTGGCCGGGGCCGGGGCCGTGGGGTTTTCCGACCTGGCGGTTCGCAGCGCAGTGCTGGCCGGTTCCGCTCTGCCCGCACTGGACGGCCGGGTGGTCGCAGTTGAGGGCCGGTTAGCGTCGGATCCCGCCCCGGCCGGCCGCAGCTGGGCCTATACGATTCGCTCGGTGCGCCTTTTTCCCGAGCTGCCCGAGCCCGGCATCCACCGGGAGGCGCCGGCCCTTCCGTTGTCCGGCCGCCTTCTGGTCAGGTCGTACGGTACGCC
>DATLGP010000465.1:0-10779 GCA_035540395.1 Actinomycetota bacterium | reverse complement strand
CTTCGTGTCCGGGCGCCAGGTTGAAGGCATGGAACGCGGGATCATGCTCGATGAACTTCTGGACTGCCCCCGGACCAAGCGGACCGTCCCGCAACACGGTCGGCGGGACGTGCGTCCACCCGGCCGCCACGCAGACCTCGTAGGCGGCAACTTCGCGCTGGCACAGCGTCCCCGTCGGGAAATCCCACAAGGGAGTCTCCCCGCGCCGAGGCTTGTACACGGCAAGAGCGGCGTCGTCACCGTCCAGCCGGGCCAAAAACGTGTAGTTGGACGAGCCGGGCAGCAGGCCCAGAATCTCGAGCTCTGCCTCAGCCAGCCCGGCGGGAATCAAAGGCGGAGCCGGAACTATCGAGCCCTGGGGTTGTGCCCATTGGTCGCCGGACACACGTGCCCTTCCGGATCCATGGGATGACCGCACAGCGGGCAGGTCGGCCTGCCCTGGGCAACCACCTTCATACCCTGGACGCCGAACGCGGCAAGCTGGCGCGGGGTCACCGAGATCTTCACCGAAGCCGGCATCCCCAACTCCATGTCGGTGAGCTCGGTGAACGAAACCTCGATCATGTTACCGGCGTCTTCGTACCGCATGGAGATCGTGTTGGCGTCTATGCGGAACATGGGCTGGTCCGGCCTGAGCGCCATGGCGGCGTCGAATTCGGGCGTCGAGGCCCCCAGGGGACCCTTCCCCAGCAACTCTTTGGTCATCTCGTGCTCGCCGATCTGCGACAGGAGTTCGTGGCTGGCCCGGGCCATCGCCACCACCTGCTCCTTCTCCAGCACCCAGCTGTAAACCTGCTCGCCCTGCGTTGCCTGGAGCATGAAGACCCGGCGGCCCGGCTGTCCCACCGCTCCGGCGGTCAGACCGTCCGCCGGATCCAGCACTATGTCCTGGCTCACTTAGCCTTCTCTCGCCCGGGAGCCGGTTGCTTGGCCGGCTCGGAAGCCTTCTTCAGACTCTCGAACAGCTCTGCGTATCCCCCGGTGTCACTTGTGTTGATCAGCCGGGGTGCGCCCTCGCTGAGCTGCAATGTCGTGATTGAAGCGGGAGCGATGTTTATACGATCATAAAGGTCGATGCCCAGTCCGAGACAGCCGGCGACGATCAGCTTGATCATGTCGCAGTGCGAGCAGGCAACCACCGCCTTGTCCCGGTGCTTCAGGCGAAGGACTTCAACGGCGCGCATCCCCCTGGACTGCGCCTCCCGTATCGTCTCTCCCTCGGGGAACCGGAAGTCGGCCGGGCGCGCCCTGAGCAGCTTCCACCCCTTGGTCCCGTAAAGGCTCTTGAGCGTCCTGCCCTGCCAGGCGCCGTAGTCGATTTCGGCGAGGTCCTCGAGGGTGGAAACCTTCAGCTTGTGGTGGACCGCAATAGCCTCGGCGGTCTCGGCACAGCGCTCCATGGGGCTGGAGTAGATGGCCTTCAGGGGTAGCCCGGCCAGCCTGCCCCCGGTGGCCTCGGCCTGTTGCCGGCCCTTCTCCGACAGGGCGAACCCGGGCAGGCGCCCGATGAGCTTCTGTCCGGTAACCGGGGTGAGGGCGTGGCGCACCAGGAACAGGATCACTGAAGATGTATACCGTATCCTCGCAAGCCATTCCCCCGGCATTAGACTCGGCTAGTGCAGGATAAACGGACTGAATCCGACAGCATGGGACCGGTGCAGGTCCCGGCAGAAGCCCTCTACGGCGCCCAGACCCAGCGGGCGGTCGATAACTTCACCATTTCCGGTTGGAGGTTCGGTCGGCGCTTTTTAAGGGCCCTGGGCCTCGTGAAGTGGGCGGCCGCCGCCGCCAACCGGGACCTTGGCCTGCTCGACGACCGGCTGGCCGCGGCCATCCAATCCGCCGCTGAGGAGGTCGTGCGCGGCGACCACGACCACCACTTCCCCCTCGATGTCTTCCAGACCGGCTCGGGGACATCGACGAACATGAACGCCAACGAGGTGATCGCCAACCTGGCCAACCGGAGCCTGGGTTTCGACCTCGGCTCCAGGCACCCCGTCCATCCCAACGACCACGTGAACCTGTGCCAGTCCTCAAACGACGTAATACCTTCGGCCACCCATGTCGCCGCTCTGCTGGCGCTGGATGAAGCGCTTTTGCCCGCGCTCGGACGCCTGCACCGGGCCCTGGCCGGCAAGGCCCGGCAGTTCGACCATATCGTCAAATCCGGCCGGACCCATCTCATGGACGCCACACCGGTCCGCCTCGGCCAGGAGTTCGGCGGCTACGCGGTGCAGATAGAGAATTCGGTGGCCCGGGTGGAGTCCGCCCGCTCCCACCTGCTGGAGCTTGCCCTGGGCGGCACCGCCGTCGGCACGGGGGTCAACTCCCACGCGGAGTTTGCACCCCGGGCCATCGCTCATCTGGCAAAGCGGCTGGAACTGGACCTGACGGAGGCCCCGAACCATTTCGAGGCGCAAAGCGCCCGTGATGCGGTTGTCGCGGCATCAGGAGCGCTGAAAACGGTTGCCGTCTCGATGGCCCGTATCGCCAACGACCTGCGTTGGCTGGCGTCCGGCCCGGCGTCCGGCCTGGGAGAGATACGCCTTCCCAGCCTTCAACCCGGCTCCAGCATCATGCCGGGCAAGGTCAATCCGGTGATCCCCGAGGCGGTCATCCAGGTGGCGGCTCAGGTCATCGGTAACGACTCTGCCATTACGCTGGGGGGCCTGGGAAGCATCTTCGAGCTGAACACGATGATGCCGCTCATGGCGCACGACCTTCTGTTCTCCATCGAGGCGCTGGGTACCGCGGCCGACCTTCTGGCAACCCGATGCGTCGAAGGCATAGAAGCCGACGAGCAGCGTTGTTCCCGGTTGCTTTCCGGCAGCCTCGTGCTGGTTACCGCCCTGGTCCCCGCCCTAGGCTACGACGCAGCGGCCCGGGTCTCGAAGAGAGCGCAGGAAACGGGTATGCCATTGAGAGAAACCGTGATCGAGATGGGTCTGATGACCGAGGACGATGTGGACCGGGCACTGGACGTTCGAAGCATGACCGAACCAGGCCTGGAATCGGAACCCGGCGGAGCGAAGGGGAAGTTGCCATGATCAAGGTCGGATCGGCCATCTCACTCAACAGCAACCCGGTGGAAGCAGCAAACGAGGTACTGGACCGGGCAATCCCGCCGCTGGAGGACTCCCCGGCAGACCTCGCGTTCGTGTTCATCTCGTCGGCGCACGGGCCCGGCGTCCAGGAGGTGGTCTCGAGCCTGGCAAGCCGCCTCGACGGGGCCACGCTGCTCGGGTGCACCACCCAGGCGTCTATCGGGGAAGAACGGGAGGTCGAGGAGGGCCCTGCGGTGGCTTTATGGGTTGCTCACCTGCCCGGGGCGACCCTGGTCCCCTTCAAGCTCTCCTTCGAGCAGACGGCCGACGGCCAGGCCCTGGTCGGATTTCCGATTTTGGAGGAGCACGTCAAATCGGTCTTCCTGCTGGCCGACCCCTACACCTTCCCGACCCAGCAGCTGCTGGAGAGCCTCAACGAGGACTACCCCGACCTTCCGGTGTTCGGCGGCCAGGCCAGCGGAGCCGGCGCCGGACAGATCGCACTGGTGCTCGGCGACGAGGTCCTGCACCAGGGTGCCGTAGGGGTGCAGATCGGAGGGTCCATCGACATCGCTCCGCTGGTTTCCCAGGGATGCAAGCCCATCGGCGACCCGTTCATCGTGACCCAGGCGAGGGGCAACATAATCTTTCAGCTCGGGGGCAAGCCGCCGCTGTTCAGGCTTCGGGAGATCATGGCCAAGATGAGCCGGGAGGACCGGGCTCGGGCCGCGCACAACCTGCACCTGGGCGTGGTGATCGATGAACGTAAACCCGACCCGGCACCGGGCGACTTTTTGATCCGGGCGGTTCTTCAGGCAGATCCGGAGACCGGCGCGGTCTCGGTGGGCGACGTGCTGACGGTAGGACAGACGGTCCAATTCCAGGTACGCGATGCGGCCACCGCCGACGCCGACCTGCGCGGGCTGCTCGAGGAGCGGTTGGGTCAGACCGGGGGCCGCGATCCCGTGGGGGCTCTGCTGTTCACCTGCAACGGCCGGGGGTCGAACCTGTTCGGCTCGCCCGATCACGACGTAACCGCGCTCAGGGACAAGGTGCCGGGGCTGCCGGTGGCAGGGATGTTCTGCGGCGGCGAGATCGGTCCGATAGGAGGCAAGAACTTCCTTCACGGCTTCACGGCCAGCGTGGCCTTGTTCCTGGAACCCTTCCCCTCCGAAGACGACTAGCGCCTACCGGTCGTCGGGGTGGCCGATCAACTCACCGATCCGGTCCAGCATCCGCGAAGGTTCGAACGGCTTGGGAAAGATGTTCTCCTCCCCGATCTGGGTCCGCAGGGCGTCCAGTGACTCGTACTTGCCGCTGACCACCAGGACCGGGACCTTCGAAAGCTTGGAGTGCCGGCGCATGGTCTTAAGCACGTTCTCGCCGTCCAGCCCGGGCATCATCAGGTCGAGGATCATCAAATCGGGCTTCAGTTCCTCTGCCTTGGTGAGGCCGTCCCGCCCGTCGCTTGCCTCCACTATCAGGTAGCCCTCGGTCTCCAGCAGCACCTTCAGGAGCTCGCGAACCGAATCGTTATCTTCCAAAAGCAGAACCGTCCGGGGCGACATCGTGCGATTAGCGTATATCGGGACCAAAGCCGGGTGCTTGAAGCCCGCAGCTTAAACTGCAGTGACAACGGTTCCCGAGGCACGGATTGCTGAGGGCCCGAGGAGAAAACCGTATGGTTCCACAGTGACCGGCAACAAGATCAATCTGGCGCCCCTGGCCATGAACCAGGCCTTCAAACAGCTTCGGGACCATGCCGGCACCACCCTGGGGACCGCAGCCGCGCTGTGCCTACCCATCGCCTTTATAAGTCTGTATACCGCGCTCCGACCGGGTTGGGGCCCCAGAGTGTTCTCCTATCTCGCCGGTGCCCTGATCGGGGTCGTGGTGGGCTATGTCGTCACGGCAGCCACGGGCATGTACGCCGAGGAGAACGACCCGGGGGTCAAGGGCCTCTTCGGCCGCGCCGCCTCGCCGGGGCTTTTCAGATTCATCGCCACCACCCTGCTGTTCAATCTCATCCTGGCTGGCGTGCTCGGGATGGCGCTGGTTCCGTTCTTCTTCTCGTTGGGTTCGATTGGTCCCCAGCGCCTGATGTCACTCCGGCTATCCGAGGCGGATTTCCTGCGGCTGTTCTTCGGGCTCATGGCCAGCCTCCCCTTGATGGTCGTCGCGACGCTCTTCGTCTACCTGAAGCTGGGGGTGGCCCCCCAGGCCAGCGTCCTGGACGGCACGGGCCCCGCGGCCAGCATCCGGAGGAGCTGGCAGGTAACCAAGGGACGGGCCTGGGACCTGTTCGTACTGCTGTCGTTGATGTTCGCTATAAGCCTGGCGATCTCCATCGTGGTCTCGGGACCCGCCGGGCTGGTGAGCGCGCAGCCGGTCCCGGAGGCGGGGGCCGACCCGCTGTCGCCGTCGTTCTACCGAAGTCTCTTTGGTCCGCCGGAGCCGCTGGGACCCGCGGCAGCCATGGTCACCGCAATCTCTGGCTACCTCAGCACATTGCTGCTCACGTCGCTGACCGCCGCGATGCTGGCGAACTTCTACCTGTACGCCAGGAACCCACCCCAGCCGGCCGAGCGGCGCAAGGAGGGTCGGAGCACGAGAATGGTGCCGCTTCGCCTGCCGGCAGACGCAGCCGGCGAGCACCGGGAACCGCCCGCGAGCCGGTCGGCGGAGAACCCGGAGGCCTTCGGCCGGGACGAAGACCGGCCGGCACCCGAGCTCCCGGATTCGCTCGAGCCCGAGCCCCCGCTTCCGCCCGACGAACCGCCGGTTCGCCGGCCCCCGGATTGAGCATGGGCATCGCTTGAACGGCATCATTTTGGGCGTTTCGGGCATTGCCCAGCACGCCGGCCGGATCCTGCTGGCAAAGCGCAGCCGGGGTCCGTTCGCGGGCTGCTGGTCGCTTCCCGGCGGAAAGGTCAACCCGATGGAGCGGCACCGGGACGCACTGGTACGCGAGTTCTTCGAGGAGACCGGCCTGCGCATCCGGGTGGACCGGGCGGCAGGCATCGCCGAGGCTATCGATCCCCAGGGGTCATGGCACTACGTGATCCTTTGCTACCACGTGACGGCCACCGCAGGAGAGCTCGCCGCCGGGGACGACGCCGCGGAGGTTGCCTGGGCAAGCCGGGAAGACTTTTCGCGCTTACCGCTGACGCCCCACCTGGAGAGCTACCTGGAGGAGTTCAAAGCCTGGAATTGAGCCTCAAAATGCTTGCAAGCCACCTCGCCGTCCAATAAATTTGCCACTTCCATGTTTAACAAACCTTCACGCGTGGTAGCGCTCGCGCTCCTTTTCCTGCTGTGCCTGTCCCCGGCAGCTCTGGCCGCCGAGCCGCCACCTCCTCCTCCGCCGGGCGTGACGATGCAGGCAGGCCTGCTCATGGAGATGGAATCGGGCAACGTCCTGTGGGCCCGCGACGAGAAGATTGCCCGGCCCCCGGCAAGCCTGACCAAGATTCTCACCGGGCTGGTGGCTCTGGAACAGGGCAACCTGGAGCAGACGGCAGTCATATCGAAGGCTGCCCGGGGCGTCGCCGGTCAGCGAATGTTTGCCGAAGAGGGTTGGACCATGCCGGTAGGCGATGTCCTGTGGGGCCTGCTGCTGCAGTCGGGAAACGACGCCGCCATCGTGCTTGCCGAAACCCTCAGCCCGGACGGCACGCCGGCCGGCTTCATGCAGATGGCCAACGCCCGGGCGAGGGAGCTGGGGGCGACGGACACCAACTTCATGAATCCTCACGGATTGGACGAGCCGGGCCATCACACCACCGCTCGCGATCTGGCGCTCATCACCTCGGCAGCGCTGCAGAACCCGGCATTCGCCCACATGGTTTCATCCAAGACCCACGTCGTGCCGTGGGGGGACGGCCAGAACCACCTGTTCATCAACCACAACAAGCTTCTTTGGCGCTACCCGGGTGCCATGGGCGTCAAAACCGGGTTCACCCGGGGGGCGGGACCCAGCCTGATCTCGGCGGTGCACCGGGACGGCCGGACACTGATAGCAGTCGTCATGGGTTCAGCCGACCATTACGGTGAATCGACGGCCCTTTACGACTGGGGCTTCGCCAACCTGCCGTCGCTGAAGGCTCACTCCACCTACTCCATCCGGCCGAACCTCACCCCCGCCGGGACGGAGCTGGAGATGGACGAGGGCGCACCGGCGGGCCTCGGCACAGGAGTACGGGTCGAGGTGCTCGTCCCGGCACTGAGCCTGGTATTGGGGGTCTGTTTGGCGATGGTCCGCAGGTACAGTCTTTACTTTTCCCGGGCTTAAGGCGCGAACGTCTAGTCCAGAATCGTCAGCACCTCTTCTGCCGGACGGGCAACCACGGCTCGGTCGCCGAGGACGACTATCGGCCGCTGGATGAGCACCGGGTGAGCCACCATTGCGTCCAGGAGCTCGTCCCGGCTTGCCGAGTCCAGACCCAGCTCGTCGTAAACCGGCTCCTTGCTCCGGACGATCTCCTGCGGGTCGTTCACGCCGAGCAGGCCCATGACCCGCTCCAGCTCTTGCCTGGAGGGAGCCTGCTCGAGGTACCTGACGTACTCGGCGTCGATGCCACGCTCGGAAAGAATGCCCTTGACCGTCTGGCAGTTGGTGCAGTCGGGGTTGAAGAAAACTGAAGCTTCCATACCGGATTGATTCACTGCTGGGCCGGGCTTCAAACCTGCAGATCCATCTCGTTCGACAAAGCCTTGCTCATCCGACATACAGAGTTGCTTCGGCCCCCGGCGTGCGCTGGCTTTGGGGAAGGGGGTCCTGCTCCAGCACCCGGTTTGCTCCGCAGGTCGCCTCCCCTCCGCCCGAGGTCTGGGTCACAACCCGCATTCCCAGGCCTTCCAGCTGGCCCTTGGCTTCGGAGCACGGCTTGCCTTTGACTTCCGGCACCTGGAACGGCTGGGGCCCCCGGCTCACCGATATCGTCACCTGAGTCCCCTGCTGGTGCGGCTCACCGGCGGGCGGGGACTGCCCGATCACGGTACCGGCCGCGGCTGCGTTGAACACCGCGCTTCGCTCGGAGGTGAACCCCTGCTCCCGCAGCAAAGCCTCGGCCGCGTCGGCCGACTTGCCGCTCAAATCGGGCAGGGGCAGGATCGCCGGACCGTCCGATACCACCAGGGTGACCAGCTCCCCGCTCTTCACCTGCTTGGGACCCGGGTCCTGACTAAGGACATGGTCGACCGGCTGGAGGCTGTGCTGGCGGTCGACCTTTCCGATGGCCAGGTCGTTCTCCAGGATCGCCGTCCGGGCCTGCTCCAGGTCCATACCCACCACGTCCGGCACGTCGCTCAGCTTGGGTCCGGCGCTCACCGACACCGACACGGTGCCGTCCCGGGTGGTCCACGAACCGGCTCCCGGCCTGGACGTGACCACCTCACCCATCGGGACGTCGTCGGAGAAGACATCGGCAAACCGCGCCTGCAGTCCTGCCTGTGCAATGCGCTCCTCGGCGACCGCCCGGGGCTCCCCGGCGAGCGGGGGCACCTGCGTCGGGCCGATATACCAAACGCCTCCCACGAGGGCGGCCACCAGGACCGCAGCGATCACCCACTTGCGCCGGCCCTTCTTGCGGCGAGGGGGCGCTTGCCGAATCACGGTTTCCACGTTGTCGGGCGAGGCCTCCGAGGTGAACTCCTCGGTCAGGGCAGAAAGCGGAGGGGCCTCGGGCAACGACGCCAGCACCGCACCCAGGTCCTTTCGCATATCGGCGGCGGACCGGTACCGATCCGACGGCTTCGGCGCCGTGGCCTTCAAGACGATGCGGTCCAGGCCTTCTCCGACCTCGGGGACCAGCACCGAAGGAGCCGGGACCCGCGAATTGAGATGGTCCTGGAGCACCTTCGCGGCATCGCCCTCGAAGGGGAGGGAACCGGTCAACAGCTCGTACAGCATGCAACCGGTCGAATAAAGGTCGGTGCGGGCGTCCACATCGTCGCCCCTCGCCTGCTCGGGGGCTACGTACGCAACCGTGCCGAGCATGCCGCCGGTGAGCGCCGCGCTCTCCGCGGCCCGGGCGATACCGAAATCGGCCACCTTCACCCGCCCGTCGGTGGCAACCACCACGTTCTCCGGCTTCACATCGCGGTGGACGACACCCTTCTCGTGGGCTGCGGCGAGTGCCCCGAGCACCTGTCCGGTTACCTGGGCCGCCTGCCGGGGGTGGAGCCGCTTGGCGGAGGAAAGGACCTGGCGGAGGTTCTTGCCCCGGATGTACTCCATGACCATGTAGTAGGTGTCGTTCTCCTGGCCCCAGTCGTGCACCTGGACGACGTTGGGATGCGAGATCCGGGCAACTGCCTGAGCTTCGGCTTTGAAGCGCTCGACGAACCCGGGCTGGATGGCCAGCTCGAACGGCAGCATCTTGATTGCCACGGTGCGGCCCAGAACTGAATCGCGGGCGCGAAAGACTTCGCCCATGCCGCCCGAGCCGATCCTTCCGGCTATTACGTAGCGGCCGGCGATCTCCGAAGGAGCTTCTTCGAGCCGCCTCATCCGCCGCCGTGGAACTTGCGAAGATGGTCGTTGTAGCGGGTCTCGAGCAGGGATATCTTCTGCTCGATCGCACCGACTTTGGTACTCACTCCACCGACCTGTCCGGAGACCGCGTCCAACTTCTTCTTCAACTCGGCGTCGGAGCCGCTGGACGCGGCAACCCTCCGGGAAACCTCATCGATCTTGCCCTGCAGTTCGGCGATCGACTGGTTGAGAGCGGCGACCTGGCCTTCGATGCCCTGTTCCTTACCCTCGAGGGCCTGGACCTGCGTCGCGAGCCCGTCGACACCTGCCATCGAGGTCTGGATCGTGCTCTCGATCTCCGCAAGGCGCTTCTCCGCCCCCGTATCGGGGGTCTGCTGGCACGACGAAGCGATAAGCATTCCCGCCGCGCAGGCGAGCACCAAAAGCAAGGCGCGCCGAAGCGTCGCACGGTTCCTCTGCAACCTCATGGAGAGACGTTAGCAACGAGTTGGGGAAAAACGGCGGCAATCCGCTACGGATTGTGCCTGCAAATGTGCCTGTTGAGCACCGAATTCGAGCTGGATGCACAATCTGAGCATGCACGCCTGGACGGTGCGAAGACCCGGACCCATCGAATCGCGGCCCATGGAGTGGACCGAGCTGGAGCGACCCGACCCCGGTCCCGGCGAGATACGGGTAAAGGTTTCGGCCTGCGGGGTCTGCCGCACGGACCTTCACGTGGTTGAGGGGGACCTTGCGGTCCACCGACCCGGAGTGGTCCCCGGCCACGAGGTGGTTGGGGTGGTCGAGGCCCTGGGAGAAGGCGCCGTGCGCTTTTCGGTCGGCGAGCGGGTGGGCATCCCGTGGCTGCGCCACACCTGCGGCAGGTGCCGCTTCTGTGTAGGCGGGCGCGAGAACCTTTGCCTCGATCCCCGGTTTACCGGCTGGGACGCCGACGGAGGATACGCCGAGCACACTCTGGTGCCCGACGACTACGCCTACCGGATTCCCGGCAACTTCGACGACGAGCATGCCGCTCCCCTGCTGTGTGCCGGCATCATCGGCTACCGCGCCCTGCGGCGCTCCCGCCTACCCCCCGGCGGCCATCTTGGAATCTACGGGTTCGGCGCCTCGGCCCACATCACGGCGCAGGTGGCCATCGCCGAAGGGGCCACCGTGCACGTGGTCACCCGTTCCCGCCAGGCGCAACGGCTGGCTCTCGAGCTGGGAGCCCAATCGGCCGGCGATGCCGGATCCCCC
>DATLGP010000464.1:0-1921 GCA_035540395.1 Actinomycetota bacterium | reverse complement strand
CTCATGCTGGCTGCGGCGGTCGCACTGCTTCCTATTGCGTTCACCGGGTTCTCGATCGCCCGCTGGGAGGGCGGGCTGTTCCTGACCCTGTACGCGGCGTATACCGGGTTCGTCATCCTCGCGGCAACCGAGCACGACGCGCTGGCCGGTTTCACATCAATCATGGCCTGGTTCGTGCTCCCCCTGATCGGGATGACCCTGGCCGTATTCGCCGCTTATGAGGCGGGGCTCCGCAAAGGCCTCCGTGAGGGGCGGCGAGAGGGCCGCCGCGGCGGCCGGCGATGAGCCTCAGATGTTGAGGACCGCCCGGGCAATGAAGAAGTAAACCAAAAGACCGCTCGCATCGATGAATGTCGTGATGAACGGGTTGGAGAACACGGCCGGGTCGGCGCGGATAGCCCTTCCCAGGAGCGGCATGACTCCGCCCACACTGGCAGCCATGGTGCAGATGCTGACCAGGGTGAGTCCGATGACCACTCCGATGTCGAACCCGTAGAACAGTGTCGCCACCGAGAACCCGAGCGAGCCGAGCAGTAAACCCAGCAGAAAGCCCACCCGTACCTCCCGGGCGAGCACCTTGAGGATGTCGCTCGGTCTCACGTCGTTCAGAGCAAGCGCCCGGGTTACGGTGGTTGCTGCCTGGTTCCCGGTGTTGCCGCCGGTGCCGATCAGCAGCGGGATGAACAAGGTAAGCACCACCATCTGCTCGAGTGTCGCCTCGAAGATCTCCAGCACCTGAACGGTCAAGGTGGCGCCGATCGCCAGAACCAGCAGCCAGACCACCCGAGCCCGCACGATGCTGGAAACCGGAGTGGAAAGATAGGGACGCCGGAGTGGCTCGGTTCCGCCGATCCGGGCCTGGTCCTCGGTGTCGGCCTCCTCGAGTATCCGCAGCGCGTCGTCGACCGTGAGGATGCCCACCAACCGCGTTTCGTTGTCCACGACCGGCAGGGCCAGCAGCTTCAGATCGGCACAGCGCCGGGCGGCAGATTCGGCAGCACTGGTGGCTGTGACGAAATGGGGTTCCTGCATGATGCGCCCGATGAGGGTTTCCGGCTGCGCCTTCATCAGGTCGCGCAGACTGACTACCCCGACGAGTTTTCGCTCCCGGTCGATGACCGGCAAGGTGTAGACGGTGACCGCATCCTCCAGCTGCTCGGTAATCCTCTCGAGTGTCTGCGCCGCCGAAAGGTCGGGATAGGTCGCAGCGTATTCGGGGCTCATTCGCCGCCCGATAGACCCCTGCTCATAGCCGAGGACCTCGGCGGTGAGGTTGCGATCCTCGGCCGGGAGACCCTGCATCAGCCGCCGCGCCACGGTCGACGGCAGCTCGTCCAGGAGCCCTACCCGGTCGTCCGGGTCCAGCCGGGCGAAGATTGTCGCCACCTCTTCGTCCTTCAGCCCATGGACGAGGTCGCTTTGGAGCGTGGCATCGAGCCCTTCGAATACCTGCAGCGCCCTGCCCTTGGGCAGGAGCCGGTAGACGACCGCCCGGTCTCTCATGTTCAGCCGCTCGATGACATCGATGATCTCCGAAGGCTTCAGGGGAGCGAGCGTCGCAGTCAGTTCCGGCAGGTCGGTATTCGCAAGGGCATGCTCGATGGCGTCGGTGACCGTGTCCTGCGTGGTGGTCTCGTTAGAGTGCATCCGGATTCCTCATCAAAGTGCGGGGACCCGAATTCACGGGCCTGGCGGGATTTCGTTACAGCGTGTGTCAATGGCCGGGTAATGGAGCTGGTGCCCAGATTCGAACTGGGAACCTACCGATTACAAGTCGGTTGCGCTACCGGATTGCGCCACACCAGCCAGTTGGGGGCTTTCCTCCCCACTGTCTTACACTTTACCGCTCCCAACTTCCCCCATCGGCCCTCCTGCGCCTTCGACTTACCTGGCGGCTCCCACGGCGCCCCTGCCCCAGGGA
>DATLGP010000463.1:0-6091 GCA_035540395.1 Actinomycetota bacterium | reverse complement strand
CTGGATCATGGCGTCCGACACCTCTTGCAGCAGTTGGAAGTACCTTTTGCGCTGCAGCAGTGCCAGAACCTGCAGGCCGTCGGTTTCGCTGATCGAGCCTTCGAGGGTTCGAAGGCTCGATACCAGCTGGTTGCAGTACCGCTCGATGAGTGGCCGGTCGAAGCGGTCAATGGCGGACTGCAGCTGCTCGGTCTGGTACGGCTCCCACGACATGTCTAGGAAGGGATCAGCTTCTCGACGGCCGCGCGCAGCCGGGTTCCCCCCAGGTACTTCGAGATGCTGTGGCGCCACCTGCCGTAGTTGGGCTCATGAATGTCCTCGATCACGCGCTCGCCCGCCAGACCGTAATCGTTTCCGAGTACGGGGTCCAGTCCCACAACGGGGTCCAACCGATCGAAAACGTTGACCCATGAGCCCCCTACCCGCTCGCGGGGGAAGCCGTTGTCCCGGCTCCATTCCGGCTTGAACCGGTCCTGGATCTCGTCCATGCCCAAGGGGCTGCCCAAGGTGATCAGCGCATCGATGCGGGGGCAGTCCCCTACTCGCTTCAGGCAGTCGTAGGAGATGACCGTTCCCATGCTGTGTGAGATCACGACATGGGGTCGCGGTTGGCGGGCTCCTTCGACGAGTACGCCGATCATCCGGGAACGGATTTCGTCTCTGATCCGGAATGATTCGCCGGGGCGGGGGCTGAACTGCCAGTTGTAGAGGTAATGATGAACGTCCCGCAGAAAGGTGCGCATCAGCCTGACCTTCAGGGCGGCGGGAAGAGGAATTCGTTCGAGGTCCCCCGGACTGGGGAGCTCCGCACCGTCCGTCGAACCTGCCAACTCAGTCAGGCCGGTCTTGGCTGCGATGCCGGCAACCAGGGCGGCCTCCTGCGGAGAGGCCTCCGCCAGCCAGCCCATGTCCACTTCCTCAAGCCCGGCCCGCTCATAGGCTTCGAGGGATTCGTAGGCGGTGCTCGGCACCGCCGGGCGTTCGTACAACAGGTCCGCCCAGTAGACCATCGACGAGCTCACCCCAAGACGGTCGAGCTCGATCCCGTCCGAGTCTCCGAGCGCTTCCTTCCAGCTACGCAGCAGCTGATCCTGGGGAGGTTTGTTTGAGATGCCGTGGACGAATGTGACATGCGTCACCTAAGCGTTCCTATCGATGGAGCAATTCCCAAGTTCGGGGACCGCACTTGCCGTCGTCGACTAGTCCGCGAGCTGCCTGGAAGGACTTCAGCTCTCGCTCCAGCCCTGCTCCGTAGATTCCGTCGGCTCCACCCTCCTGACTGAGGTCGTGCCCGGCCTTGATCAACAGCTCTTGCATGTGGCGAACAAGTTCCCCCCGGTCGCCCGGGCGCACCATGGGATGGCTCCGCCAGTCGTCGAGCCCGGGGTCGGCCTGAACCCACCACGGGGAGGTGTCGCCTCTCGCACTGGCAAGAATGGAGACATGGGCGTGCTTTGTGTGGGGGTTCTTCCCGCTGTAGGGGCGCCAGCCGGGAGCCACCGAGGGGTTCCAGATCCGCTTGTTCGAGATGATGTACTTCACCCGGCGATCACGGCGTTGTTTGAGCGACTCCACCATTGCGTGTGCGTCGCAACCGCTTCCAGGATCAAACGTGAGATCGAATGCGTTGCCGCTGCAGTGGTCGCTGGACGACGGGTGGGCGGCATCGCACATGATCCCGTCACTCGCCCGGTTACGGTTGGGAAAACGCTCTGTAGCCTGGTTCAAGGCTGCCCGGCATGCCGGCGCGGGGGTAGCCCCGCCTCGCTCCAGGATATCTTCGCTCTCATCCGGGATATGGCCGACGACGTTCTCGTCATCGCCGTCCGGATCTTCAAGGGGATCGCCCAGGTCTTCCGGCACCTGGTCCACACCGTCATCGAGCATGTCCGCCATCGGGTGCTCCCTTCCCGGCGAACCATGACAACTCGGCTGGCAACCCTGTTGGCCTGGTTCCCGTGAGCGCAATAAGGATTCAAAATATACATTCCGACTTAGAATTAGCCAAGAAAAGGAAGTCGAATTGCGGTACCTTCCGGATCGAGTTCGACCCGGCTCCGGAGAGGAATCGGAGCCGAGCGGGTGATCGATCCGACACCGGTTGTTTTCATCTCCTACGCCCGCGAAGACCGCAACCTGTGCGAGCGACTGGCGGGCGTTTTGGCATTGACGCTCGGCAGGCGAGGCTACGACGTTTGGTGGGATCAGGCCCTGGTGGCAGGCGCCTGGCAGGCCCAGATCGAAGCGGCTCTCGACAGATCCGTTGCGGGCATTCTGCTGGTGAGCGAACACTCTCTGGCCTCCCATCACATCAGGGTTCACGAGCTGCCCACCATGCTGGAGCATGGTCGGGTGGCCTTCGTCCTGGCGGCGAGATGCGCATGGGAGGCGGACGAACAGATCAGCTCGCAGCAGTTCCTCGGGTCGACCGATACGCCTTTGAACGAAGCGGAATCGCAATCCGAGCTCGCGCGGGCAATCGACAAGATCGCCCAAAGCGCGGCGGATTTCCTGAACCTTCACCCAATCGTCTTCGAACCGCGTTCCCGCCCCGCCGGAGGGGAAGCGTCGGGCATCGCAGATACGGAGAGCCAGACCCCCGACTTCGCCGCGCAGCCGGGAGCGCTGCATGCCGTGCCGTCCCTGCCGGCAACCTATTTCACAAGAACCCGCACCCTCTACCAACTCAGAGCCAGGCTCCTGGCGTCACCGGGCGTGCGGTCGCCCTTCGGGCTGCACGGCTCCGGGGGCATAGGCAAGACAGTGCTGGCCGCCGCCTTGGCGCACGACGAGGCGGTGCGAAGGGCGTTTCCCGATGGGATCTATTGGTTGACCATCGGTGAACGCCCGGACCCTGTGGCTGCTCAAACGACCCTGGCAAACATGTTGGGGTTACCGGCCGATTTTCGGACCGAGGACGAAGGCCGGGCGGCACTCCGGCCGGGGCTGTCGGGCCGCCGCGTCCTGTTGGTGCTCGACGACGTCTGGTCGGCCGCGGACGCGGAGGTACTAATGGTGGTCGAGCCCCCGGGGCGGGTGATGGTAACTACCCGCCGGCAGTTGGTTCTGGACCGGCTCGAGGCCGACAAAGCGGTGGTCGAACGTCTCGGACTCGTCGAGGCCAAACAGTTCCTTTCGCGGGTCACGCGCCAACCTGAACCGCTTCCCCGGGAAGCAGACCAGGTAGTAGATGCGGTAGGCGGCGTGGTCCTGGCCCTTTCCCTGGTGGGCGCCACCATCCGGCACGGGACCTCGTGGTCGAACGCGGTGGCCGAACTCAATAGCGCAGGTGAGGTTTTCAGTGACGAGAGCTACGCCAACCAGTTCAAGGCCATGCAGCTGGCTTGGGCAGCGCTCGATAAAAACACGCGGGAGCGCTACCAGGAGCTGTCGGTCTTCGGCGACGACGTGACGGTTCCGCTGGCCACGGTGGAACGGCTGTGGCGGCAAACCGCCGGGGTGGAGGAGCACCACACCGAGGCTCTGTGCGCCGAGCTCGAACAACGGGGCCTGCTGACCCTGGACGAGGGCCTTCATCTCCATGATCTCCAACGTGCTTTCTTGCAGCTGCAGACACCGAACTTCGTCCGGGCGCACCGTCAATTTCTCGAAGCCCATAGCGTTGTTCCGGCGATCGCAGGCCGTTGGAGCACCCTTCCCGACGATGAGCCGTACCTCTGGGACCACCTGATCGAGCACCTGCTGGCCTCCGGCGATGTTGCCGCCCTGGAGGAGCTGATGGCCGACCCGGTGTGGCTCCTGCGCCGCTATCACCTTCAAGGGCCCTACGCCCCCGAGTCGGATCTGGTGCGTGGGTTGTTGGGAATCCCCGAATTCCGTTTGGGGGAGCGCATCCTGAGCCGCCTCCGACAGGCAAGCCACTTGCTGGGAGCCCTTACCGAACTGGGCGACCGGGCATCGACTCTTGCCTGCCAGATCGACGACCTGGTTGGAACAGCAACCTTGGCCGGCTTTTTCCCCGAGGTCAGGGTCAGACCGGCCGGCAAGATCGTCGAACGCAGCGACGCTCTCGAGCGAGTCCTTGCCGGCCACTCCGCCGGCGTGTGGTCGGCAGACTGGTCTCCTGATGGCCGGCTAATCGCCTCGGCAAACCTGGACGGCGCCATTCGAATTCTCGAAACCGACGCGGCCGGTCGGCAGGCCGCACTGCTGCGAGGGCACAGAGGAAGCGTCCGCACCGTGGCCTGGTCCCCCGACGGGCGAAGGCTGGCTTCGGCGGGAGATGACGGAACGCTGCGGGTATGGAGCGCTCAATCCTGGGGCTCCCCTCCACTCGTTGTGACCGCAGACGGGAACGCCATCTGGTCCGCTTCCTGGTCACCCGACGGCAGGAGTCTGGCAGCTGCCGTCTCGGGTTCCGGGGTGCTTGTGTGGGAACCTGAGTCGGCAAAGAAGCCGGCGATGCTGGAGACCGGCCACCGCGGGACGATCTGGTCCGTGGCGTGGTCCCCGGACGGGTCGCACATCGCCGCCGGGGGGGTCGACGGGTCGGTACGAGTCGTGCGGGCCGGTATCCCGGGCTCTGAACGGGTGACCGCCGGCGAGCATGACGGGTGGGCCGCGGCAGTGGCGTGGAGTCCGGATGGAAAGCGAATCGCCTCGGGAGGTGACCGCACCGTCCGCATCTGGGATCTCGAGGTCCCGGGCCAAGCTGAGATGGTGCTGGGCGGCCACGACGATCTGGTATGGGCGCTCGACTGGTCACCGGCGGGAGACCGCGTCGCCTCCGGCAGCTCGGACCGGACTGTCCGGGTTTGGGACCTGTCGCGATCTTCCGAATGTGTCGTGCTGGAGGGTGCCGACGATCACGTGTGGACCGTAGCTTGGTCTCCGGAGGGTTCCCGGCTGGTTTCCGGCTCGCACGACGGGACCTTGAGGGTGTGGAATCCCGACGTGCCAACCTCCGCTCCCGGCAGGACCGTTCTGCGAAGTCGCTGGATATGGGCGGTGGACTGGTCCCCCGATGGGCGGCAGCTGGCAACGGGAGCCGAGGATGGAAGAGTCCTGGTCTGGGATCTCGAATCGCCCGAGCGCCCGCCGGTGCCGGTCGCCACCCTGGAGGGGGGTGTCTGGACCGTCACCTGGTCACCGGACGGCACCATGCTGGCCGCCGGTGGAGCCGACCGAATCATCTACATCTGGCAGGCGACCGCCTGGGATTCTCCCCTCAAGCTGGTGGATGTCCGGGGCCTGGTCCGGTCGATCGCCTGGTCGCCCGACGGACGGCAGATCGCAGCAGTCAGCGACGACGCCGCCCTGCGGGTATGGGAGATCGAATCCTCCGGAGAGGGTGCCACGGCCACGTTCACAGTCGACGACGAGGTGCGCGCACGAGCCGTGTGCTGGTCACCCAACGGGCTGCGTCTGGCCACCGGCCACGACGACGGCAGTCTGCGGGTTCGAGCTGCCGATTCTCCCGGGCGGACCGTGGATTCCGTTTCCGGCCACAGTGGACGGGTCGAGGCTGTGGCATGGTCGCCCGACGGACGGCTGCTGGCCAGCACCGGAGTCGACGGAGTGGTCCGGATCTGGGATACCGACAAGATGATCCCGACCTCGCTCGAGGGCCACAATGCTCCGGCGACAGCCGTTGCCTGGTCGCCGGACGGGCGCCACCTACTATCCGGCAGCGAAGACTCCACGGTCCGCTTGTGGGACGCGTCCTCCGGGAAGCCTCTAAGCGCCCTCGGGCTGGGAGGAATGATCTGTTCCCTCGCCTGGAGTGGGGATCGGATCGCGGTTGGTCTGGTAACCACCTGGGTCAATCTGGTGGTCGAGGAGGGCCGAACTGCCGAGGTTTCCCGCCCATGACCTCAGCGCGGGCCGGCGAAGCCCCGCCCCTGGTTTCCTTGCGCTTCGCCGGGGACTCGGTGCTGCACACGTGTAATGCCGGGCTCGCCGAGCTGGAGCCGGGCATGGTCGGGGGGGCCGTAGCCAGGGTCCAGCAGGCGCTGATGGACCTCCGGTACCGGTTGGGCGATTGCGGACCCGACGGGGTTTTCGGAGACGAAACAGCAGAGGCGGTCTCCCTATTCAATTCGACCATCGGGGAGATCGATAGCCCCAGGGT
>DATLGP010000462.1:0-2601 GCA_035540395.1 Actinomycetota bacterium | reverse complement strand
CTCATGGTGTTTGCTCAACGACGCGCGCGTGCACCTGCGCGTGGACATAACCACGAGGGAACGGGGATGGCCTGAACTGCGTAACTGCCGCATGCAACCGATCACTGGCTTCCCGAGCGGCGGCTGAGCCGGCATCACGTTAGCCCGTCCTTATGGAGGCCTTTGGAGTCTTCTACTGGTCGCGAGACCGCCGGAGGAGCAGATGGGTCATCTCCCGCAATAGGGCCCTCGTCTCGGACGACACCCCCAGCCGCCTGGCGGCGAAGCTCGTCAGAGGTAGGGCGGACCAGACGAAGACGATGCCTGACGCAATCCAGAACGCGGGGCTGCGGGCGATCGCCCCTGCCGTGACCGCGCCGAGGGCCAAGGTAATGAGGATGACGAGTGGAAGCCAGACGGATTGGGGCTGTGGGCCCGGCAACTTCCCCTCCTAGATACCGTAAGAAGGCCCTGCGGGAGGCACCGGAGCTGTGCTCGGGGAAGGTGCCTCCAGTGTACTAGCTGATGCGGCAAGATTTTCCGTTTGCGTGAACGTGCGTGAGAACGCGAAAAGTTCTCACGCCGGGGCGTCTATTCACCCCGCTCCCCTCCCCCGTCGGCCCGACGGATGCAGTCGGCATCAGTGCGATCCGCCCACCAGGAGGGAGAGCCCTGGGGATCGGCACCCCCTCCAAGGCTCGCGGGCTTCAGCCCAAATAGGCGGCGCGGCGCACTCCTATAATCGGACCGTGTCCGACCTACGTGACTCGCTTCATTGGGCCGCAGATCAGATTGCCGCCTATCGAGGCGGCCTCAAAGATCGGCCGGTCGCCCAGGCCGTGGACGCCCAGAAGCTCCGGGCTGGTCTGGGTGGCCCCCTCCCCTCCCAGGGAGCCGGCGCCCAGGAGGTGATCGAACAACTGGCGGGCGCCGTCGCCCCCGCACTTGTGGCTACCGCCGGTCCCCGGTTCTTCGGCTTCGTCGTCGGCGGATCGCTCGACTCGGCTACTGCAGCAGACGTTCTCGCTACCGGCTGGGACCAGGTCGCCTTCAACTACACCACTTCGCCTGCCGGCGCCATAGTCGAGGAGGTCGTCGGCGAGTGGCTGAAGGACCTCTTCGGCCTCCCCGCCTCCGCCTCCTTCGGCCTGGTCACCGGCGGCCAGAGCGGAAACAACGTCGCCCTTGCCGCCGGGCGCCACTCGGTGCTGGCGCAGGCCGGCTGGGACGTCGAGGAGCAGGGCCTGCGGGGCGCTCCTCGAATCCGCATCGTCGCCGGCGACGAACGTCACGCCACCATCGATAGGGCTCTCAGGCTTCTGGGAATCGGCAACGCCGCAGTCGAGCCGGTTCCGGCCGGTCCCAACGGCGCCATCGACACCGGGGCACTGGCCGGGGTCCTGGCGTCCGGCCCCAAAGGTCCGACCATCGTGTGCCTGCAGGCGGGCAATGTGAACACCGGAGCCTGCGACGACCTCGCCGCCGGCTGCAGGGCGGCCAAGGAGCACGGGGCCTGGGTCCACGTCGACGGCGCCTTCGGCCTCTGGGCAGCGGTCAGCCCGGCAACCCGCCACCTGGTAAACGGTATCGAGTTGGCCGACTCCTGGTCGGTGGACGGCCACAAGTGGCTGAACGTTCCCTACGACTGCGGCTTTGTCTTCTGCTCCGACCCCGTGGCGCACGTCGCGTCGATGTCCTACAACGCGGCCTACCTCACCGGCCACGGAGAAGGGGCGCAGCGGCACCCCGCCGACTACGTCCCGGAGTCGTCCCGGCGGGCGCGGGGCTTCGCCACCTGGGCCGCGCTTCGGGAGTTGGGCCGGGACGGTCTGGCGGAGTTGATCGACCGCTGCTGCGCCCACGCACGGCGATTCCGGGACGAGCTCGGCAGGCTGGAAGGCGTCGAGATAGGCAACGAGGTCGAGTTGAATCAGGTGCTGGTGAGCTTCGGGTCCGACGATCGAACGCTTCAGGTCATAAAGGCCGTCCAGGACGACGGAACCTTCTGGGCCGGCGGGACCACCTGGCGGGGCCGGCGGTACATGCGGATCTCGGTGTCGAACTGGTCGACCACAACCGGCGACGTAGACCGATCGGTCGATGCGATACGAAAGACTCTGGAGGAAGCGGACTAGACCCGTAGCCCGTCACATAATTCCCGGTCTTCTGGGCCGGTTGCCTCATGACCGCGGGACACCCCCGGGCGCACTGTGATGTTCGTCAGTTTCGGACATGGAGGTGTGTTGTGGGTACAGAGGTGAAGCGGGGCTTTTCTTCCGACCAGCTGTTGAAGATGGGGGGAACCGCGCTGCTGGCGGCGTTCCCCCTGCAGGTTTTGGGGTTCGCCATGCATCCGCCGAGCGAGCAGTTGGAGCACGTTTTGCTGCCGACCTACGGGCCGGCGCACATGGTTATCCTGGCAAGCTGGATCCTGGCGATGCTGGGACTTCCGGCTGTTTACGCCGGCATCGCCGGCAAGGCAGGCAAGCTCGGGCTGGTGGGCTTCGTCTGGTCGATGGTGGCGGTTGCCTACCACTGCTACCTGCTGGTCTACGAGGCGTTTGCCGTTCCGGTCCTTGCCCAGCACGCCGGCTCGAGGGAGCTCCTCGGCCCGGGGGGCCC
>DATLGP010000461.1:0-13627 GCA_035540395.1 Actinomycetota bacterium | reverse complement strand
AGTGCCGACGCCTGATCCAGGTCGACAATCTGCAGGATTCCGGCAGCCTTCGGGGGGTCCAGGCCGGCCAGGCATTCTGCGGCCACGTGATCGGACATCGCCTCGATAACCGGCGCCAGCCGGGCAAGGGGAAAGTCCTCCAGAACTCCCGCCGAAAGCTCTCCCGCGAAACGCTCCAGAACCCGGGCGGCATCGACCGGGTGTGCCTCCACGAACCGGCGAACCAGGCGCTCGGCCGCCGGCGCAGCTGCAACCGGGTCGCTCACCGGCTCAGCAGGGTCGCCACCTGCTCACTGAACCGGCTGGCGGGGATCACGGTTCTGCCCTGGTCGGTGTCGATGATCACCGACGTGGGGGTGATCTCCAGAATCTTGCCTTCCACGTCCCCTATCCGGATGCGGTGACCCACGTTGAAGGTGTCAACCAGGTAGTGGGAGGCCAGGATGTTGCTAACGGACGTCTTGGCGCCCAGACCGAAAGCCAGCGCGGCTCCTCCGAGCATGGCGCCTGCCACCACCGCTACCAGCACAATCAGAAAGGAAACCTCCAGCCCAACCTGGTCCAGGGCGACAATTACCGAGGTGAGCAGCACCCCGGCCCGGGCCGTGCGCCCAACGGCGCCGGCGTAGGAGAACCCGGCCGAGGCGGCTGCCGCCGTGACCGCGGTTCGCACTGCCGAGCCGATGAGAAACCCCAGGAGCACCACGAAAAGAGCCCCGAGGATGCGGGGCAGGAAGCCGACCACCCCGGTCAGCCAGGTCGAGACTATGTCCAGCCCCAGGGTCTCGGTGGCTATCGTGACGAACACCAGGAAAACCACCCAGAAGACCAGCATTTCGGCGCCCCTGGCCACCGACCGGCTGGACGAGGTCCTCTCCAGGCGAGCCTGGATGTCGGAGTCGCCGACCAGCCGGGCAATCCGGGGTGTCAACCGTTTGGTCCACGAGTCGAATACCTTTGAGGTGACCAGCCGCAGCAGCCGCGCCACCAGCCAGCCGACGAGCAGGACGGCCAGGGCCAGCAGGACCCGGGGCATCCAGGCGGCAGCCTGTTGGCCGAGCTCGTTGATCGTGTCGGTGGAAAGCTCCGCTCGGGGCATGGACAACTCTTCCTAAGCGGAGGAGTTCTCCGTCTCGTTGGGTTTGGCCACGGCATCGAAGAACCGCAGCAGCTCCACCGGAACCGGGAAGATCAGCGTGGAGTTCTTCTCCGCCGAGACCTCTACCATTGTGGACAGCAGCCGCAGCTGCAGCGCCGCCGGGTGCTCCTCGAGCACGCCGGCCGCCTTGCCCAACGACTTGGCCGCCTCCAGCTCACCCTGGGCGTGGATGACCTTGGAGCGCCGCTCCCGCTCGGCCTCGGCCTGGCGTCCCATCGCCCGCCGCATGAGCTCGGGAAGCTCGACGTCCTTGATCTCCACCAGGGTCACCTTGATGCCCCACGGGTTGGTCAGGTCGTCGATGATCGTCTGAAGCTGCGCGTTGATCTCGTCCCGCTTCAACAGCAGATCGTCCAGCTCGACCTGCCCCAGAATGCTGCGCAGCGTGGTTTGGGCCACCTGGGAGGTGGCATACATGTAGTCCTGGATCACCACGACGGCCTTCACCGGGTCGACAACGTTGAAGTAGGTGACCGCGTTCACCTTGAGAGTGACGTTGTCTTTGGTTATCACGTCCTGCGGCGGGATGTCTGCAGTAACCGTCTGCAGGTTGACCTTCACCATCTTGTCGATGATCGGGATGATGAAGAACAGGCCGGGGCCCTTGGCGCCGACCACCCGGCCCAACCGGAAGATGACCCCTCGTTCGTACTCGGCGACGATACGAACCGCCTTGACGAGAATGAACAGAGCAAGCAGTAGAGCCGCGCCGATACCCAACAAGTTTTCTTGCTCCATAACTCTCTCCTATCGGTTGTCGATAACTCTCTTGCAGCCGTTATTCGGTCCCCTCCACGGGACCAACCAGCAGATCCAACCCATCGTTGCCGATGACCTGCACCCGGTCCCCGACCTCTAGCTCCTGACCGTCGGATCGAACGTTCCACCAGGCGCCGTCCATCAGAGCCTGTCCCCGGTCGCCCCGGGTGTTGCTGACGGTCAGCACCCGTCCGAGGTACTGCTCCTCGCCGGTGGTCGTGGACCGCATTCCACGGGTGCGCAGCACCAGGCGGCCCGCCAGGACGACGCCGCCGAAAACCAGCAGGGTCACCGGCAACAGCACCCCCATGCTCACCTGAAGCGCCGGGGTGTCCCGGAACAAGAAGATGCCGCTCAGCAGAAGCGCCACCGCCCCGCCGGCGGCGGCTATCCCGATGCCGGGGGCAAACAGCTCGGCGGCAAACAGAGCCGCCGCCACCAGCAACAGCAGCAGCCCCGCCACGTTGACCGGCAGGACCGAAAGCGAGAACAGGGCCAGAACCAAAAGGATGGCCCCGAGAACGCCCCCGGCTCCCATGCCGGGACTGGCCAGCTCGTAGACGATTGCCAGGGTCCCCAGGGACATGAAAAGGAACGCCAGGTTGGGGTCCGCCAGAAGCTGCTGGATCCTGCGGAACAGCTCCATCTCGTAAGGCTCGACCGTGGCGTCCCTGGTTTGCAAGGTCACGGTCCGGTCGTCGGGAGCGACCGTCACCTCCCGGCCGTGGACGCTCTCCAGGACCTCGGAAAGCGAGGCCGACACCAGGTCGATTACGCCGAGCTCCAAAGCCTGGTCCGCCGGCACCGACCTGCCCTCTCGAACCATCTCGCCGGCGAACTCGACGTTGCGGTCGCGCAGCCGGGCGATGGACTCCGCGTAGGCTGCGGCGTCGTTGATGATCTTGCGGTCAACATCGCCGCCTTCCATGTCGACCGGCGTCGAGGCGCCGATAGCCGTCGCCGGCGCCATGACGGCAACATGGGCTGCCGAGGCAATGATCGCCCCGGCCGATGCAGCGCGGGCGCCCTGAGGACTGACGTAGACGATAACCGGCACCCGGGCCCCAATGAACCGCTGCACGATGGTGCGCATCGAGTTATCCAGTCCTCCGGGAGTGTTCATCTCCACGACGAAGGCCTGGTAGCCGCCGCGTTCGGCCTCCTCCAGGGCCTCGGTCAGAAAGTCCGCGGTGACCGGGGTGATCGCACCTTCCACCTGGGACACCAGAACCTGGTTACCGGCCGCCTGGCCGTGGGCGGGAGCACCGGCGAGCAACCCAAGTCCCAGGCTAAGACTCAGCAGCCCCACCGCCAGCAACCCGCGGCCGCGTCCACGACACAGACTGGCTCGGAGAAACGGGGCCGGGAGGGTGGTGCGGCCGGCTGGTTTCATCGCTGCAACATCGCCTCCGGTCCCCGAGAGTCGGCCATTACTGAAGCTTAAGCCTTTCCGGGGACGGCGCGTCCCTCCCCCTGCAGCCCGCTCCAGTCGTGCTGGTGCGCCGCGGCTGCGACCGCCAGCAGCTCCTCGTTGGCCAGGTTGGTCGACCGGATCCGCCTCCACTCGTTGCTCGACCGGCTCTGGTCCCAAGGGCAAACCGAGCGCACCCAACCGAACCTGATGTTTACTTCGGAAGTCTCCGGATTCCGGCGAGAGTAGTGCACCACCTGACCGTTGTGGATCTGATCGATCGGGTCCTTGGACAGCAGCGCCTTCCGCCACTCGGTCAGCGGCCGGGGTGCCACCCGGGAGCCGAATGCCAGCATCGAGTCCCGGTGGGTGACAACAAGTGCGGAGCCGTTGGGCCAGGACCGGTGGACCTTTTCCAGGAAGTGCTCAACCCGTAGCTCGACGTCGGCAAGGGACTCCCCTCCGGGCGGCCGCCAGTACGCCGGATCGTGCCACCTCCCCGCGAGCTCTTGTCGAAACGCATCCCAACGTTCGTTCTCCGGCACCCGAAAGTCCGCCTCTCCCCAGAAACGCTCCCGGAGCAGGTTGTCCGGCTCCCAGTAGGCGCCCGGCAGGCCCAGCAGTCCCGCGGTTTCGGAAGTCCTCACGTACGGCGAGCAGTAGTACCCCGAGAAGCCGGCGAAATGATCCCGCAGCCAGGCGCCCGTAGCTAGTGCCTGCTTTCTGCCGGTCTCGCTGAGAGGCCAGGCCCAGTTGGGAAGCACGCGAAATTCCGGGGTGTAATGACTATGGTCACCCTGCTTGGACTTTTCGTATGCCTCATTCCCGATGCTGGCACAGTGTCGGACGAGAACCAGATCAATTGGCATTTCCACCTCCTTCAGGTGCGCGCGAGGACCATGTCCGGTCAAGAATCACCTTCCTCAACCGTACTAGATCCGCTCGACAGACCATCCGGGATGAGTACTGCGATCGACCAGGGAACAAACGGCGACCCGTCCGGCGCGCGCCAGGTTTATCGCCTGTCCCGCGGATCTGCGGCTTCACTGTGGGGGCAACATCAATGCTTCACTGTGGGGGCAACATCAATGATGATGTGGTGCTATTGATCGCAGAGGTCCCGCGGACAAAGGACAAGGAAGCTACAGACTCTTAATGCGCATTCCGCGGATTGCAAGACGAAAGGCGCCACCCAACCAGCCGGCCCCGGGTCCCCTTTTGGACCCCCCTTCGGACGGTGCATCGGCCGCGCCATTCCCCCCGGTGGCCGCCCAGGTCTCCCCGGCCAGCATCCTGCATTCCGCCGGGGCGGCGGCATGGGCGATGCTCGGTATTCTGCTGGTGGCACTGATCGTCGGGACCGTACTTCGGACCCTCTGGTTCATCATCCCTCCGATCGTGATTGCCCTGGCCACCGTGTATCTGCTGGAACCCCTGCTCAGCTTTTCCGAGCGCCACCTACGGCTGCCTCGGATACTGGCTCTGATAGTGATCTACATCCTGGCGGCTTTCCTGCTGATAATCGCCGGAAGCAGGCTCATCCCCTTCATCTGGAACGAGATCTCCGACCTCATCGAGCAGGTTCCGGTCTACGCCCAACGCCTGGCGGATGTTCCGGTCGCCGTTGAAGAGTGGCTGGAGGGGCGCGAGATCGAGGGCATCGACCTGCCGGCCGTCATTGCCGAGGCGCTTCGCCCCGAAACCGTCGCAGGGCAGATGCAGTCGGTGGTTCGGATCCTGCAGAGAACCCTGTCGTTCGCGCTGTTCTTCGTGGTAGGACCCATCCTCGCCTTCTACGTGCTGCTGGACCTGCCCAGGATCCAGCGGTCCGCCCCCAAGCTGATCCCCGCCGACCGCCGGGATCGGTACGTGGCGGCGGCCAGCGACGCCAACCGGTCGATCGCGGCATTCGTGCGGGGCCAGCTGGTCCTGTCGTTGATAGTGGCGCTGCTTTCCACCATGGCACTGCAGATATTCGGGGTTCCCAATGCTGCCGCAATCGGGGCAATCGCCGGGGTCACCAACCTGGTGCCCACGGCCGGACCCATCGTGGGGGGCATCATCGCCGCGGTGGTCACCTGGGCCGCCCTGGACCTCAGCACTGCCCTGTGGGTGGTTGTGGCGTTCATCGTCATCCAACAGGTGGAGTCCCAGGTACTCGGACCGATCATCGTCGGGCGTTTCGTCCGGCTTCGGCCGGCCACGATAATCCTGGTCATCCTGATCGGCGCAGTAGTTTCGGGTATCTGGGGAATGCTTCTTGCGATCCCGTTGGCCGCCGGGGCCAAGGCGGCCGCCATCCGGCTGTGGTTCCCTCAGTTCCTGGAGACGGAGACAACCGCTCCACCACCCCGTGCTGTCGGCCTGATGATGACGCGCCTTTCGGCCCTGAAGGAGTTGATGCAAGGGGCGAAATCTCCCGAAACCGAAGGCGCTGACGCGGCGGTTGCGCCGAAATCCACGCCTGCCTCGCCGGAGGGTCCGGAGGATCCCCAGCCGGAACAGGCAGCGCCCCAGGAGCAGGACCCCGCCGCCCGAGGGACGGAGTAGGTCCGGGCGGTCAGCCGGGTTGTCGTACCCCTCAGAGAAAATGTCCTTCATGCCTTGCACCGGTAAATCACAGCCGTGTAGTATCACGGAGCGAATCACAACATGTGGCTTTGAGGCCGGGCTTCGCACCATATGTTGTGGAATCTTCGCAACCCTGTATTCGTTGTTATTTGTAGGGGTCCGCCCTAAGGATGGGGGCCGGACTTGTCGACCACGAGGTATTGGGAAGCCACCGGCCCCGGTACGTCCCCTGAGTACCTTCCCCAGAAAAGAGGCCTGAATGCTGATCAAAAAGAGCCACGGCGTTACCGAGCCGTTCCAGGTAGCCAAGCTTCAAAAGATCCTGGATGCTGCAGCCACCGGTCTGGAGGACGTCGACACCTACTCCGTCCTGGTAGACGTGGAAGTAGGGATCTACGACGGGGTCACCTCAAAGGAGCTTGGCGAGCTGGTTCTCAGCTCCTGCTTGCAGCATGTCCAGGATGACCCGGGGTACAGCCTGCTGGCGGCGCGGGTCCTGCTGTTCGATCTGTACAAGCGGGCCCTGGGCAAGCACTCGTTCGACGACATCAAGGCCGCCCACGTCGCCCGCTTCGCCGACTACATTAAGGAAGGTGCAGAGCGGGGCCTGATCTCCCAGCGCCTGACCGAGGGTTTCGACTACCAGCGTCTGGCCGAGGCGCTCGAACCCAGCCGGGACCTGGAGTTCCGCTTCAACGGCCTGTTCGCTCTCAAAGAGCGCTACCTGGTGCAGGATCTGGAGACCTCAGAGCTGTTCGACACCCCCCAGTTCTTCTGGATGCGGGTGGCCATGGGAGTCTCGATCAACGAGGACGACCCCACCGCCCGGGCCATCGACTTCTACCACGCAATGAGCCAGATGCACTACATCCCATCCACCCCGACCTTGTTCAACGCCGGCACCCCGTCCAGCCAGCTTTCGAGTTGTTTTTTGATGGAGGCGCAGGACTCCATGGAGGCCATCGGCAAGAGCCTCACCGACATCATGCAGCTGGCGAAGTACGCCGGCGGGATCGGCGCCTCGATAACCAAGCTTCGGGCCACCGGGTCGGTGATCCGCTCCATCAACGGCCGCTCCTCCGGCCCCATCCCGTTCATCAAGATGATGGACGCAGTGATCTCGGGCATCGACCAGGGCGGGCGGCGCCGGGGGACTCTCGCGGTGTACTGCGAGCCGTGGCACTACGACATCGAGCGCTTCCTTGACCTCAAGCAGCGAGCGGGTGACGAGTCGCAGCGGGTGCATACCCTCAACACCGTCCTGTTCCTGAACGACGAGTTCATGAGCCGGGTGGAGAACGACGAGCCGTGGACCCTGTTCGACCCCAACGAGGTACGCGACCTCCCCGAGCTGTACGGCATGGAGTTCAGCGACCGCTACAAGTTCTACGTCGAGGAGGCACGCGCCGGGCGCATCCGCACCTACCGGACCGTCAAGGCACGGATGCTGTTCCACAAGATGCTGAAGAGCCTGGTGGAAACCTCGCACCCGTGGCTCACCTTCAAAGACTCCGGAAACGTCCGGTGCCCGATCAAAAACGTCGGCATGGTGCACTCGTCCAACCTGTGCACCGAGATCTTCCTTCCCACCGACGAGCGCAACGTGGCGGTCTGCAACCTGGCGTCGGTGGTGCTGCCCCGCCACCTGGACGACAACAACGAGATCGACTGGGACAGCCTGGCCGCCGCCTCCCGGCTGGCGGTCCGGCACCTGGACGACGTGATCGACGCCAACTTCTACGCCATTCCCGAGGCGGAGCGCGCCAACCACAACAGCCGCCCGGTTGGTCTGGGGTTCATGGGCTGGAGCGACCTGCTGGAGCGAATGGGCCTGGCGTTCGAGAGCGCCGAGGCGCTGGACCTGCTCGACCGGATCGTGGAGTTCATCTCCTTCCACGCCATCGCCGCCTCGGCCGACCTGGCGAGGGAAAGGGGCAGCTTCCCGGCTTTCGAAGGGTCCGACTGGTCCCAGGGGATGGTCCCCATCGACACCCTGCAGCTGCTGGACAAAGAGCGCCCCGAGCCGGTGGACGTCAACCGTGAGACCCGCCTGGACTGGGAGTCTCTGCGGGCGAAGGTCGCCGGCGGCATGCGCAACGGAACCGTGATGGCGGTGGCTCCCACGGCCACCATCTCGCTGATCGCCGGCACCTCGCAGTCGATCGAGCCGCCGTTCAGCACCGTCTACGCCCGCAACAACATCGCCGGCAAGTTCCTCGAGGTCAACGAGAACCTGGTCGCCAAGCTGAAGGACCTGGATCTGTGGGACGACGTCTGCGAGGAGATCCTGCTGCGCCAGGGCGAGCTGAGGACTATCGAAGAGATCCCGGCGGAGGTCAAAGAGGTCTTCAAGACCGCCTACGAGATCTCACCTTCGACCCTGGTGCGCCAGGGCTCGGTGGTGCAAAAGTGGGTGGACCAGGGGGCCAGCCGCAACATCTACCTGACCACCAAAAACGCCGAGGCACTGTCCAAGGTGTACCTGGAAGCGTGGAAAACCGGGCTGAAGTCCACCTACTACGCCTTCAGTCAGCCGGGCTCCCGGTCCGAAGCCACCTACGCCTACGACGAAAGCCGGCCGAAGGCGCACATGGAACGAGGCGGCGGCATCTCCAACGGCTCCCCGGCGGGCAACGGCGCAGCGGCGCCGGCGGCCGGTACGAAGACCACGGTCCCGGCATCCTCGGGCGGCGTAGCCGCGGTGCTGACCGCGACCGACATCACGCTGGAAGCGCAGGCCTGCTCCATCGACAACCCCGAATGCGAGAGCTGCCAGTAAGCGTCGAACACAGAAAAGCCCCCCGAGAGGGGGGCTTTTTCTTTAGGTGCTGCTACCGGAGCAAATAGCAATCCAAAGCTCTTGACACGCATGTAACTACAGGTGTGTAATTACTATCTCTCCCCAAGATGCGGTGTGAGACGTGGCCCACGACCACCACATCTTGGGGACCCAATCTGAAAGTCCGGCAGGGAGGTAGTCATGCTCAAGGTGACCGTGGTCGATCAGGGCAGCGGCGCCAGGGCCCAGTTCGAAGCTTGCGGGGATGAGCCGCTGCTGGACCAGCTCGAGCGCGAATGTCCGTTTCAGGTCCCCAACCTGTGCTGGATGGGCGCCTGCGGCACCTGTGCCCTCAAGGTGACCAGGGGCATGGAGCACCTCGAGAAGGATGCCTTCGGCGTGGGGGCCACGGTGGCGGTGGACCCAGGCTGGGTCCTGCCCTGCGCGGCGGGAGCCTGCCAAAAAGCGATCGACGACCCGAACGCCCACCACGTTCTCGTCGAGGTCTAGCCCTCGGCCCCGTTAAGTTGGGCACCCGACCCCACTTTTGTGGTTTCGAACTGCCTTCGCTTCGTTAAAACACCACCTCGGCCAGAAGGTCGACCTGGGCAGGATCGGAGATCGTGGGATCCAGGATGAGCTCGTCGACCCCAGCTTCCTCGAAGGCGCCGAGAGCCCCGCTGATCGCCTCGTCCGAACGAAGCGCGCTTCCCGCAATCATCGCCGCCACGTCGTCACCCATCGGCGCGTAGTAGTCCAGCAGCGCCTGGCGCGAGGACTCATCGTTGTCACCCAACGAGAAATAGACCAGCGCCGCTATTCTCGGTTGGCCATCCCGTCCGGCAGAGCTCCAAGCGGAGCGAACCTTCTCGACCATGCCCGCAACGGCGTCGGGCGGCAGGCCTCCCGCAGTCCAACCCGACCCGAACTCGACCACCCGCCGAATACTCTCGTCGGCCATCCCCCCCAACATCAGCGGTATGCCCGGGCGCTGTACCGCCGGCGGCCCCACTTCTCTCGTCCCCTCCACCAGCGGCTCTCCCGCCCAGGCCTTATGAAGATCCCGGAGCAGCCGGTCGAACCGCCGGCCGCGGCTGTGGAATTTCCGGCCGGTCAACTCGTAGTCCGCCGTTCGCCACCCGACGCCCAACCCGAGCGTCAGCCGGCCTCCGGTGAGCTGGTCGACGGTCAGCGCCTGCTTGGCCAGCTCGGCCGAGCTGCGGGCCGGAGCGATCAGCACATTCGACAGAAACCGGATTCTCTCGGTCACGGCGCCGGCTGCCGCAAAAAGTGTCAGCTCCTCGTATCCCGGATAGGACACCGCCCCGATAGTCGCCAGGCTCGAAAAGCCTGCTGCGTCTGCACGACGCGCCCAATCCAACAATTGCCCACCGGTCGCGCCCGGGACCGTGTTTGGGATGCCGATTCCTATTTCCATGTCTGCGCCTCCTGCTGCTCACAAGGGCCGCGCCAACCTCGCGACGCCAGACGATAGCATGCACGAATGGTTGACCTCGACGCCCCCACGCGCCGGCGCGTGATGCAGGCGCGGGTCGCACGTTTGGCCACCGTCCGCCCCGATGGCCACCCCCACGTCGTGCCGATCACCTTCGCACTCCGCGGAGAAACCATCGTCACGGTCGTCGACCACAAGCCGAAGACCACAGCGCATCTCCAGCGGCTAAGAAACCTGGAAGTCCACCCCTTCGCCAGCGTCATCGTCGACCGGTACGACGACGACTGGTCTTTCCTGTGGTGGGTCCGGGCAGACGGCAAAGCGCGGGTGGTTAGACAAGGGCCGGATCACGAACAGGCCATTAGCTCGCTCGCCGGCAAGTACCCTCCCTACCGCAGTCATCCGCCCGATGGGCCGGTGATCGTTGTTGAAGTCGATCGCTGGAGCTCATGGTCGGCGTCCCCCGCACCCGGCAATCGATCCGAAAGGGATCCTTCATGGTGACCGACGTTCTGCAGGTCACCGGAGCCCTCGGGGTGCTGGTGCCGTTTGTGCTGCTGCAACTGCGGCGGCTCCACCCTCGGTCGCTTCCCTACCTGGTTCCCAACCTCGCCGGCGCGGGATTGCTGGCGGTGCTGGCGGCGCTCGGTCGGGACTGGGGGTTCCTGCTCCTGGAAACGGTCTGGAGCCTGGTGGCCGCCTACGGGATATTCGCCACGCTCACTCACCGGAGCCCGGCAGACCCGGCCGACGGGGCCTGACTTGCACCCCCCACCCGGGAACACAACTTTTACTCCTCCGTAACGGCCTCCTCATAGGGGCGTAACACCCGGGCCATAGGTTGGCGCCATGGCTCCCAACGTTCCTGCCGCAAAGCGCGCCGGCCTTCCGGTGGACCTCGAGCGCCTGACTGCCGAGGGCGACGAATGGCTGAGCCCAGAGGAGCGCTACGCGCTGAAGATGCACGGGGTGTGCGCCCAGGCCCAGCCCGGGGTTTTCATGATCCGGATCCGGGCCGGGGGCGTAATCGACACCGACGCCGCGCTCGGGCTGGCCGACATCGCCGACGAGTTTGCGAGAGGCTGGATCCACCTCACCACCCGCCAGCAGGTCCAGCTCCACCACGTCCAGGCACGGGACGTGGCCACGGTGCTCGGCCGGTTGCACTCACTGGGGCTGGTCACCCGCTCCTCGTGCGGCCACACGATGCGGGGAGTCATGTGGTGCCCCGAGGCCGGAGTCGGGCTGGAGGAGCCCTTCGACTGCAGCCACGACGCCCGGGACGCCCAGGACTCGATCCTCGCCCGCACCCCCCTGCTGGACACCCAGATGCCGCAGCGGATCAACATCGCCTTCGGCGGCTGCACCTCCTGCCAGGAGAACGCCCTGGTCAACGACATGGGGTTCGTCTCGAAGGTGGGCCCCGCCGGCGCCCTCGGCTACGAGCTGTGGCTGGGGGGCAGCCTCGGCAAGTCCACCCCCACGCTGGCGTTCAAAGCGATCGACTTCCTGCCCCGCTCCGACGTCCGGGCCGCGGTGAACGCCCTTTTCGATCTCTTCATCCGGTACGGCGACTTCGAACAGCCGGCCAGGGCCCGGCTCAAGTTCCTCATCCGCAAAATGGGCCGGGAGCACTTTCTGGGGCTTTTCAACCAGGAGCTGGCAAAGGCACTGGCCCGGCAGTGGCCGGAGCCCACACAGCTGTCGCTCCCGCTCTCGTCCTCCATTGCGTCGATCCTTACCCAGGCACCGGAGGGCGGATGGGGAAGCGGGGTCAGACCCCAGCGGGTGCCGGGATGGGCGATGGTCACGGTCAACGCCCCGCTGGGGGACCTCGATACCGAGGACTGGAGAATCCTCACCACCCTCGCCTCCGACCTGGCCGACGAGAACCTCTACCTGACTCCCAACCAGAACGTGATGCTGCGCCACGTGCCGCTGGATGCGGTGCCGCTGATCCGGGAGGTGCTGCAATCCGTGGGCCTCGGCCTGGAGGGTGCGGACCAGTCCCAGGACGTGCGGGTCTGCACCGGCGGTCCGGTATGCCTGCTGGCGATCACGCCCTCCCAGCGGGTGGGCGCGGAGCTCCTGGAGCACCCGGCGCTGCACCGGAACTCCGGGCTTCGGGTTCACATCTCCGGCTGCCCCAACGCCTGCTCCCAGCACCAGATTGCCGACATCGGCTTTTCAGGAGGCAAGGTAACCATTGCGGGGGTACCGGTACTGGGTTATCAGGTTTGGCTCGGGGGCGATCTCAGGTTGGGAGCCATCGCTCAGGTAGTGGGGCGGGTGTCTCAAGCCGACGTCTATGCGATAACCAGCGCAATCGTCGGCGTCTGGGAGGCGCTGCGGGAGCGGGGCGAAACCCTCACCGATACCGTCATGCGATACGGCACGGGCGCCTTCCAGGCGCAGATATCCGCCATCTTCAAGGGCCGCTGGGAATCCGGTCCGGAGCCTGCCGAATCCATCCCGGGTCCCCGCCATGCGCGCAGCTACCTCCCGATGGCGGTGGGCACATGACCGCACCGGCGAGCATGACCGAAGTGCCGGCAGGATTCGTTCCCGTCGCCGCCAGCGCCGACGTACCTTCCGGATGGGTCCTCCGGACCAGCGCCGGAGGAAGGGAGATCGCCCTGGCGAACCGGGATGGCGAATTCTACGCAGTCGACAACTACTGCACCCACGCCGGAGGTCCCCTGGCCCACAACCGGCTGGGTCCGGACTGCACCCTCGAGTGCCACTGGCACAACTCCGTCTTCGACGTGCGGACCGGCGAGGTGGTCTCCGGTCCTGCTCGCAAGCCGGTCAAGACCTACCCGGCGCAGGTGGTGGACGGCACGGTTTACGTGTCGGTCACCGGCCGCCCGGCCGCCCCGGATCCGGGCGGGCCGCCGGGATCCGGGGCGGACGGCTGACAAAGGCCTCAAGGACCGGCAATCCGTGCGCTGACCTCGGCGGCTGTGCCCCGACGGTGGATCACGGCAGAACGGACGGGATCCGAGAGCGTGAGAGCTATTCGGCGGTGACCGGCTCGGCGGAAGGATGGATGAGCCGCCGGATCGGCACCACGGCAGGAGCGGCCGAGATGCCAATAGCCAGCAGAAACGTCACCGCCTGGAGGCTGAGGATCCACAGGACGTCGGACATCCGCCCCTCGGCCCAGGCACCCAGAGCGGCAGTCAGCGCCGCCAGCTCGACCATGACGACGATCCCCACGAGTACTATCCGGCGGTTCAGCTGGGCAGCCTGGGCCCGGTGGGACGCTTCAATGCCGGCGGCCCCCAAGGGGCGGTGTCGAAGTGTTTGATCCATACCCAAACCATCCTCGGCCCAGGTTGCACCCAGGTGTCCGAGCGGTTGCGTTCCGGTAACGTCGCTGTTCACGGTGGTTTTCCCAACGTTTCACACCCAGGCCGCTGCCGAGCCGGCTTCGGCGTAGTTGCTTGGGCGGTCGCCAAGGCGGGTATCTGCAGGACGTGGTCAATCACT
>DATLGP010000460.1:0-2255 GCA_035540395.1 Actinomycetota bacterium | reverse complement strand
CGGCCGTTCATGTCGCTTGCCGAAAAGACGCCCCCCGGCCGTGACCGCTATGTGGACTTTCTGAGGGCATTCAGCATCTGTGTGGTGGTTCTGGGCCACTGGCTGATAGCGGTGGTCTATGTCCGGGACGGGGAGATCTCCGGCGTGAACGCCCTCCACGTGATCCCGGGCCTGTGGATTGCCACCTGGCTGTTGCAGGTCATGCCGCTGTTCTTCTTCGTGGGCGGGTTCGCCAACCTGGTCAGCCTGGACTCGATCGGCCGGCGGGGCGGTGACTACGCTCAGTTCATCCGTTCGCGCGTCGACCGGTTGCTGCGCCCGACCGCCGTCTACCTTGGGCTGTGGATTCCCATCGCCATCGGAATCGACCTGTTCACCGGATTCAGCGACGAGGTGCAGGAGATGGCCTTCGAGCTGCTTACCCGCCCCCTGTGGTTCCTCGGGGTGTACATGATCATGATCGGGCTGGCTCCGTTCATGCTGAAGCTGCATCGCCGGCATGGCTTCGCGGCGCTGGCGGCCCTGGCGGCGGGGGCGGTGATAGTCGACGTGGTGCAGCTCTCGCTCGAGATGCCGATCGTCGGGGCGCTCAACTACTTCTTCGTATGGCTGTTTGCCCACCAGCTGGGATTCTTTTACGCCGACGGCACCCTGCTGAAACTGGGCCGCAGGTATTTCGCAGCGATGGCGCTGGGCGGCCTTGCGGCGTTGGTCCTTCTCACCACGTTGGGCCCCTACTCGTCGAGCATGGTCGGGCTGGTCAGGGAGCGCTCCAACACCAACCCTCCCACCATCTGTATCCTCGTGTTGACCATCTGGCAGGTCGGCCTGGCGATGCTGCTCCGGGACCGTTTCAACCGGATGCTGGCGCGAACGAAGACCTGGGCCAAAGTCATTGCCCTCAACGCGATGATCATGACCATGTTCCTGTGGCACCAGACGGCGGTCCTGATAACCGTTGGTCTGCTCTACCCGCTGGGGTTCCCGCAGCCCGAGGCGGGCACCGCTCAATGGTGGCTGGTCCGTCCCCTTTGGGTGGCATCCCTAACCATGGTACTGGCGCTGCTGGTGCTGGTTTTCGGCCGCTTCGAGCGGGGAGTCAAGCCCCGGTCCCGTCCGGTCCCGGCGGGGGTGCCTCGTGCTTAGCGGCTTCGCGCCCTTGAGCAGGGGGCGGCAGGTGGCGGTAGTCCTGGGCCTGGTCTATGCCGTGGGGGGGACGGTCGGCTTCGCCGTGTCCGGCCTCGACGGCTTCGCTGCCACCCGGGGCGATCGCCTGATCATCTTCGAGGTCAACCCGCTGCAGAACCTCATTCACCTGGCCCTGGGCTGGTGGCTGGTCAACGCCGGCGCCGCCGGTGAGGCCACCGGAAGAAGGGCATCCATGGCGTCCGCGGCAATCCTGCTCGCCCTGGGAATGACGGGCCTGCTCGTGTTCCCGGTCCGGCCGGAGATGAACGTGATCAACGCCAACCGGTCGGTCGCAATCGGGCAGTCGATCTCGGCTCTGCTGGCCCTGACCGCGCTCGCATCTACTCGGAATCCCACCCGCGGCGCTTAGACTGCTGCGAGCTCAGTGGCCGACCGCAACCACCAGCATAGGCTCCGCCTCGGTTTGGAAGAACTTTTTCACCTCGTCGTCGTAGAACGTGAGGCCGGTGGCTCCGAACCCGCAGGCGTAAGCACAAAGGTACATCCGTCCGGCCACGATGCCGGCGTTCAGCTGGGCTGCCCGGTAACTGCGGGGACCGAGGTTGAACGCGGCGTCCTGCAGGTCGCTCAGCAGGAACAGAGTCGCTGCGGAGTCCCCTCCCAGGTCCTGCTCCAGGCACAGGAAGGCCGCCTTGTCCCGCAGGTTGCCGAGAGCGATCTGTTCCAGGTTCCATACTGCCGCGTAGGCCCCCGGCTCCAGGTCCTCAACTGCGTTCGCGATAAATCCCACCTGAGTGAGGCCGAGACCCCAGTCGCAGGCGAGGTCGTAGGTGGAATGGGCTATGAGGCCCTCGAGCTCTTCCTTGAGTATCGGTTCGTGGGTGAAGCTCCGCTTGGAGCCGCGGCGGCGGATGGTCTTCTCGATGCCGGTGAAGGCCACGCCGGCGGGGAAGGGGACCGCATTGGGATAGGGCTCCTGTTGCCAGAACCGGGCTTCGGCCGGGCTGCGGAGTCCGGTCTGCAGGTGGGCTTCTGTCACCTCGTCGTACTCCCGCTGGCGGAAGGAGACTTTGGCGATCGGGTGGCTGATAGGAGGAGCCGGGGAG
>DATLGP010000459.1:0-2918 GCA_035540395.1 Actinomycetota bacterium | reverse complement strand
TCTGCGCTCGGTGCAGACGGTTATCGATTCCGACGACCTGGAGTTCGGCCTGGGGGCTCAGAACATGTACTCCGAGGACTCGGGCGCCTTCACCGGCGAAGTCTCGGGGCCGATGCTCACCAAGCTGGCGGTGAAGTACGTGATTTTGGGCCACTCGGAGCGGCGTGAGTACTTCCAGGAAAGCGACGAGATAGTCAACGGCAAGGTGAAGGCCGCCTTCCGAAACGGCCTCATCCCCATTGTCTGCGTCGGCGAGACCCTGCGCGAGCGGGAGGAGGGGTTCACCAACAAAAAGGTGGAGTGGCAGATCGTCCACAGCCTGGAGGGCCTTACCGACGAGCAGATATCCGGCCTGGTGGTGGCCTACGAGCCCATCTGGGCGATCGGCACCGGCAAGACGGCAACCGCGCAGGACGCTCAGGACACCATCGCCACCATCCGCCTGGTGATCCGTGATCAGCATCCCGATGCAGCCGACAAGGTGCGCATCCAGTACGGCGGCAGCGTGAACCCGGGCAACATCGATGAACTGATGGCGCAGCCCGACATCGACGGCGCTCTGGTGGGCGGCGCAAGCCTGGATCCGGTTCAGTTCGCCAGGATCGTGATGTTCGAGTGATAAACTGCGGAGAACCTCTTTCATTTCGAGACAACATCTCGACGACCCTAGGAATCCCATGCTGCTGAACCTGGTAATCGGCCTTCACCTGATGGCCAGCCTGCTGCTGATACTGTTCGTCCTTTTGCACGCCGGGCGAGGCGGAGGCCTCTCCGAGATGTTCGGCGGTGGAGCGACGGGCGGAGGCCTGAGCGGCTCCACTGTGGTGGAGAAGAACCTGGACCGGTTGACCATCGCGACTGCGCTGCTCTTCACCTTCACCACGTTCGCTCTCGCCTTCCTGATGGAGAGTTGACCCCCGCACCAAAACTCGTAGCGCTCTGCTGCATCCTTTCGGTCCTCCTGACTGCGTGCTCACTCCCGATCAGCCGGGACTCGGTTCTCGGCGGGGGAGGGTCGATAGTGGTGGGCCTCTCGCAGATCGGAAGCCTCGACCCTCCTCGCGCCTCCGGGTCGTCGGCCATGGCTGTACTGCGAACCGCATGCGACGGACTGGTGGGACTTGATCCCGGATCGGGCACTCCTCGGCCGGCGCTCGCCGAGTCCTGGGATCTGCACGAAGGCGCCCGCAAGCTGACCCTCCAGCTGAGATCCGGCCTCAAGTTCTCCGATGGAAGCGCTGTCACCGCCGGATCGGTGCGGGAAGCGCTCTCGCGGGTGGCGCGTCCGTCGACCTCCAGCCCATGGGTCGACCTGGTGTCGAAGGTTGCCGGCTTCGCCGAGGTGCAGTCCGGCACTGCCACCAACCTCAGCGGTGTGAAGCCCCTGGAGGACCTGGGCCTGGAGATCGAGCTGTCCGAGCCCTACTCCGATTTTCCGACCGTGCTGTCCCACCCGGCACTGGTGCCGGTGTCCTTGGAGTCGCTGGAGGAAAGTCCGGACGGGCCGGAGGAGCCGGTGTGTGCCGGGCCGTACCGGATCGAGCAGGGTCTGGAGCCCGGAGACCTTCGCCTCAGCCGGACCACCGCAGGCGCCGGCCACAACGAGGCCTACCTTCGTAACGGCGAGGGATTCGCCGAAAGAATCCTCATCCGATCGTTCGAGAGCCGGGAGGATGCCTATCAGGCTTACCGGGCGGGAACGGTCGACGTGGCCCCGGTCCCCGACAGCCGCCTCGGCGAAGCTCAGGCCTCCGGGGCCGGCTATGTGGGAGTGGCCACTCCTCAGATCACCTACCTGGCGTTCGATCCGGCGAATCCGGCTACCGCCGACCCGAGGTTTCGCCAGGCGATATCGCTGGCGATCGACCGGCTCGTTATTCTCGACGCCGCCTACGGCGACCAGCGCCAGCCTGCGACTAGGTGGCTGCCCGGGGCGTACGGCCGGGGGGTCGAGTCAACCTGCACCGGGTACGCCCGGCGGATTGCCGACCCGGATCGGGCCCGCGAGCTGCTCGGAGCCTCCGGCGTGCCGGCCGAGGGACTGCGCCTCGCCTTGTACTACGACCCCGCCATGACCGGCCGCCTGGTAGCGGAGGCCATCCAGATCCAGGTGAGGGAGGTGCTCGGCGTCTCGCTTCAGCCGCAGGAGCTGGATGGTGAGGACGTCGTGTCATCTTTCAACTCCCGGGGCTCGCCTGCCGCCGCATGGATCATGGCAACCACCATCGACCTGCCTTTGCCCGATCAGTTCCTGGGCGACCTGTTTCGCACTGGGTCCGCGAAGAACGTTCTGGGGTTCTCCGACCGCACCTTCGACGCCCGGACCGAGGATGCTCGAAAAGCGACATCCAAGGAGGAGATCGAGCGTTTATACGTCCAGGCGGAAAACGCCCTGTGCAACCAGATGCCGGCCATCCCTCTGTGGACCTCGGTGAGCCACTGGATGATCAATCCCGACAAGGTGGAGTCCGCCGGGGAGCGCAAGCTCAACTCGCTGGGCGGCCCCTTGCTCCGCCATCTGTCGGCGGCAAAGGACTAGTCCCGGCGCTGCACCCCCGGATCCCCCTGGAAATGGGTTCGCCTGGCGGCGCACTTATTCTGATAGCAGCGTCGGCGGGCTGCCTAGCCTGGGCCTCCCAAGTATCAATTGCCCGGATTCCGGCCCGGCGGCTGTTACAGTCCGAAGGTGCCTCTGCCGTTTCGGCGACCACTCGCCTTTCTGCTCTCCCTGGCCCTGGTGGCAGCCGCCTGCGGCCGCTCGGACGAGCCGGGCGACCCCGGCAACCGAAATTCCCCTCCGGCGGCATTCGACCTGAGTATGGCGATCCTCGAGCCCGGCTCGCTTGATCCGCCCCTCATCGTTACCGACTCGGCCACGGTCATAGCCAAGCAGGTGTGCGACACGCTGATTTCGTTCG
>DATLGP010000458.1:0-5693 GCA_035540395.1 Actinomycetota bacterium | reverse complement strand
TACGACAACATCGTATTTCCCCTGAAGGCCCAGGGGACCGACCCTCAGGAGCGGCCGGCGAAGGTGCAGTGGGCGGCCGACCTGCTGGGCATCGGGCACCTGCTGAAACGAAAGCCCCGCCAGCTGTCGGGCGGAGAGCGGCAGCGGGTCGCCCTGGCCCGGGCGCTGGTGCGGGAGCCGGCGGTCTTCCTCCTGGACGAACCCCTATCCAACCTGGACGCCAAGCTGCGGGCAACTGCCCGCGACGAGTTGAAGACCTTCCAGGAACGCATCGGCGTCACCACCCTCTACGTCACCCACGATCAGGTTGAGGCGATGGGGCTGGGCGACCGGATTGCTGTGATGAACGAAGGGTCGATCCGTCAGATCGGCACCCCCGAACAGGTCTACTCCGACCCGGCCGACACCTTCGTCGCCACCTTCGTCGGGTCCCCTCCGATGAACCTGATCCGGCGGGGGTCCACCATCGTCGGGTTCCGTCCCGAGGCGATGCTCCCGGCCGCCGAACGGGCCGGTGAGGGCATCACCCTGCCGGTGGACGTCTCCCGGGTGGAGTACCTCGGCTCGGAGCGCCACGTGGTGGGTGTCCTGTCCGGCGACGGAACCCGGGACAAGCTGAGCGGAGTGCTCCCCGCCGCTCTTCCGCTGCCGATCGTCGAGGGTCCGGGCCAGCAGTTTTTCGTGCGATCCTCCGACCTGCGCTTCTTCGACGCCGAGACCACCAGACGCACCGGCCCCCAGCCGGTTCCCGACCTCTAGGAGCGGCGATTGAGCGCGGTTGGAGCCGAAGCGCCCGCCCGTCCCAGGCGCTACCTGCTGGAACGGCAGGGGGTGCTCGCTCCCCTGCTGCTTGCGCCGGCGATCCTCTACATCTTTGCCCTGGTGGCCGTCCCGTTCTTCCTGGCGATCATCTACAGCCTGAGCGACGTCACCATCGGCGACCCCAGCATCGACCTGGTGGGCCTGGACAATTTCCGGGCGGTACTCCAGGACCGGGTGTTTCGCCGGTCGCTGCGCAACAGCGTGGTCATGACCTCGGCCACCATGCTGCTGGTGGTGGTGGTCGCCCGGGTCCTCGCCCTGGTGCTGACCCAGAACTTCCGGGGAAAGTGGCTGGTCAGGTTTCTGATCCTGTTGCCCTGGACCACGCCGGTCTCGCTGGCCGCAATCGTGTGGCTGTGGATGCTGGACTCGCTTTTTAGCCCGATCGACTGGACGCTGCGCTACCTGGGCCTCATCGACGGCAGCTTGAACTGGCTGGGCAACCCGGATCTGGCGCCGGTCTCGGTGGTGCTGGTACAGGTCTGGCGCATCGTCCCGCTGGCCGCCGTGATCATCATGGCTGGCATCGTGGCAATCCCCGACGAGATCTACGACGCGGCACGGGTCGACGGCGCCGGTTTCTGGCGCACCCAGTTCGAGATCACGAACCCGTTGATCATGCCGGTGACCGCGGGGGCGGTCCTTTTCGGGGCGGTGGTGGTGTTCGCCGACATGAGCGTGCCCTACGTGTTGACCCGGGGCGGCCCGATCGACGCCACCCAGGTGCTTCCCACCTGGGCGTTCTTCCGGGGAATCCAGGGCGGAGACCTGGCCCAGGGGGCGGCCATCGCCCTGTTCGCCTTCCCCGTCCTCGCCGCGATGGCCATCGCGATATTGCGGGCGGTCCGACGGATGGACGTCGGATGAGCCTGCATGCCCGGGCGCTGAGGCGCAGAGTCGGCGGCCGGATAGCTCTGTACGCCCTCGTATTGTTGTTCGCCGCCCAGGCGGCCGTCCCGTTTGCGTGGGGGTTGATCACCACCTTCAAGGCAAACCCGGACCTGTACAACCGGGACAACAACCCGTTCTTGTTCAACGAACCCCCCACCCTCGACCATGTGCAATTTCTGTTCCGGGGGACCGCCTTCGGCACCTTCGTCGGCAACACTGTGGTGGTCGCGCTGTGCGTGGTGGCGATCACTCTGCTGGTTGCCATCCCGGCCGCCTACAGCCTGGGGCGGCTTAGTCTTCGACGGGGCGGCGCGGTGGCAATCGCGATCTTCTTCGTCTATTTGATCCCCCCCTCCCTGCTGTTCATCTCCCTCTCGCCGGTTGTCGCCAACCTCGGGCTGCAGGACTCGCGGTGGTCGCTCGTTGTCGTCTACCCCACCATCACGATCCCGGTTTCCGTCTGGCTGCTGACCGGGTTCTTCAAGTCGATTCCCCGTGACATGGAGGAGCAGGCGATGGTCGACGGCTGCAGCCGGATGGGTGCGTTCTTTCGGATGGTGCTGCCGGCCGCGGTTCCGGGCTTGATCGCCGTGGTGGTCTTCGCCTCCACCTTGTCGGCCAGCGAGTTCATCTACGCCCTCGCCTTCGTCTCTCAGACGAGCCAGAAAACCGTCAGCGTGGGGGTCCCGACCGAGCTGGTGCGCGGAGACATATTCTTCTGGCAGGCGCTCCAGGCCGCCACGCTGGTGGTCGCAATCCCGATTGCCCTGGTGTTCAACCTGTTCTTGAAGCGGTTCATCTCAGGGTTCACGATGGGAGCCGTAAAGGGCTGAGCCTGCTTTACAAAAATGGCTTCCACTAGATCCTGATTAACGCAAGTTCACAGAAAACTCAGCGCTTCGGTAGATAATCCCCGAGTGACCTTTACTTTTCGCGCTCTGGTGCGCACTGGGTCCACGCCCGGAACGGCCCGCAAGGGCCTGCTTGTTGCCGTCCTCATCCTTGCCCTGACCATCCAATCGGTGCCGGCGTACGGTGCCGCCACCCCGCAGGAGCTGGCCAAGGCCAAGGAGCAGCGGGCTGCGGTGCAAAGACAGCTCGACCAGACGGTTGCGGCGTACGACGCAGCCCAGGCCAAGCTTGCCGAAACCCAGGCGTCGATGAATGCCGGACAGAGGGCGCTCGAGCAGGCGGAGGCCGAAGAGCTCGAGGCTCAGATCAGGCTCTCGAAACGGGCGGACGTGATGTACCGGCGAGGCCCGGTTGCCATCTTTCAATACCTGTTCGGGGCCGAAACCTTCTCGGACTTCGGCCGGCGAATGACACTCGTCCAGGGGGCGGCGAAACAGGATTCCTCCACGATCGCCGAGGCTGCCCGCACCAAACAGGAGATCTCCAGCCTTCAAGAGCAGCTGCAGGCTGAGGAGCAAAGACAGGAGGAACTATTGGCCAGCATGTCGTCTCAGACCCAGTCGCTGACCGAAAACTTCACCAAGGCGCAGGCTTTGGAGGCCAGCCTGACCGCGGACCGCGAGGCTGCTTTGACGGCAGAGCGGGAAAAGGCGGCCAAGGCCGCCGCGGCCGCCCAGGCGGCCGAGGAGGCGAAGGCGAAGGCAGCCGAGGCGGCGGCCAAGGCGAGCCCGGCCGCCCGGCCAAGCCCGGCGGCCACCAGGACCTCGGATCCGGCCAGACCATCCCCCTCGCCCAGCCCAACCGAGGCCGCCGCGCGGGTTGCCCAGACCGCTCCGGTGGTGCCGGCGGGAACCAGGAACCTGTTCTGCCCGGTAAACGGCCCGGTCTCGTTCACCGACACCTACGGAGCCCCCCGCTCCGGAGGCCGCAAGCACCAGGGCGTCGACATGTTTGCGCCGATGCGAACCCCGGCAGCAGCAATCGTGGACGGGACTCTAACGCGCCGGGAGGAAAGCACCCTGGGGGGTCTCTCGGTTTACCTGAGGGGGAACGACGGAACCGAGTACTTCTACACCCACCTGGCCGCCTATGCCGACGTTGCCCCGGGACAGAAGGTCTCGGCCGGCCGCACCATCGGCTATGTCGGCGACACCGGCAACGCCAAGGGCGGGCCGGCCCACCTTCACTTCGAAATTCGCACGAACGGGGTTCCCATCAACCCCACGCCCACCGCCAGGGCAGCCTGCGGCTAGCGGCCGCTCGTTCGAGGAGCACTTCCGGCGGGCGGAGCGCTCACCGCCTCTGAAGCAACCTCCATGGCTTCCAGGGGCGTGACCGCCGGTCCTTCGATGATGTTCCCGTCGGTATCGAAACGGGAGCCGTGACACGGGCAATCCCACGTCGACTCTGCGTCGTTGAACGACACCACACACCCCAGGTGGGTGCAGACGGGGGACACCGTCTTAATCATGCCGCCGACCTCACGGTAGGCGGCAACCTTCTGGTTGCCGGCGCGGGCGATGGCGCCCTCACCAGGCTTCAAGGAGTCGATGTCGGGAGCCACCAGAGCCGACAGCCGGTCGGACAGGAAATGCTTCGCAACGTTGGCGTTTTCTTTGACCAGCTTGGACGCGGAGGGACCGAGGTCCAGCCGGGTGGCATCGAATACCTCGGCCCACGGACTGGCTTCCCCGACGATCAGGTCCCGTAAGATGAGCCCGGCCGCGGTCCCGGCGGTCATGCCCCACTTTTTGAACCCGGTGGCCACGAAAAGGCGGTCCGACTTCGAAGACAGCCGTCCGATGTATGGAATCTCGTCGGCCGGCATGTAGTCCTGGGCCGACCAGCGAAAGTCCACCGACTTGACGTTGAAGCGGTCCCTGACCCAGGCCTCCAGCTTGGAGTATCGGGTGGTGGTGAAATCACCCTGGCCCACCTTGTGGCCCTCTCCGCCTACGAGGAGAAACTCGGTGTCGCCCACCCGGTGGGGCCGCAGCGAGCGGACCGGGCTATCCGCGCTGAGATACATCGCCTGGGGAACCTCGCCGTCAATCTGAACCGCCAGGCAGTACGAGCGCATGGGGGAGGCCTTGGCAAACAAGGCGGCCGGGTCGTGGAAGGGCAGATGGGTCGCCTGGACGACGTGGTCGGCGGTGACATCACCGTGCTCGGTGTGAACCACTGGCCGCGCACCGTCGTGGTCGATGTCCAAAGCCCGGGTGTCCTCGAAGATGCTGCTGCCGCCGCCTTCGATCAACTCGGCGAGGCCGAGGGCGTAAAGCCGGGGGTGGAACTGCGCCTGGCCTTCGAAACGGACGGCGGCCCGGATTTCGTAGGGCAGATCGGTGGTGGTGGTGAGTGTGGCCGGCAGACCGAGCGCTCGGGCGGCGTCAACCTCGGCATCGATATCGCCCACCCGGTCCGGGTCCTCGGTGTAGGTCAGCGCCGGCAGCCGCTCGAAACCGCATTCGATGCCGTCCTCCGCCACAAACGATGCAATCCGCTCGACTGCGGCCTGGGATGCACTGGCATACTGGCGGGCCTTTTCCTCGCCCTGCTCCTTCACCAGGCGGGCGTAGGTGAGACCGTGAAGGGAGGTGATCTTGGCAGTCGTGTAGCCGGTGGCGCCGGAGGCAATCCGGCGAGCCTCGATCAGGCCCACCCGCAAGCCGGACCTCTTGAGCAGCAGGGCGGTGGTCAGCCCGGCGATTCCCCCGCCGATGACGGCTACGTCGAAGGTTTGTCCGGATCCGGGCAGCTGCGGGTAGTTCGTCTCATCCGTGGTCGAAACCCAGATGGATGGATTGACCTCGTAAAGATTGCCCACTCTGCCTCAGACCTCCTGAATAGCTCCGTAAGAGTGGATAGGTTGTTCCCCGCGCCGGTTCCGGCAAACCCGGATCGGCCTCAGGACGATCGATTCGACAGCTCGGCTGCCCAGGCCAGCAGGTCATCGGCCTCTCTGAGGTTCAGGATGCGCCCGGGAGGGACCCCGGCCTCGAGGGCGGCCGCGAGGCCGAACTCCACGAACTTTATCTGGCCGGGCCAGTGGGCATCGCTGCCGATGG
>DATLGP010000457.1:0-1839 GCA_035540395.1 Actinomycetota bacterium | reverse complement strand
GTCGGTCCTGACCCCACAGGTGTGGGTGTGCCCGGCCGAGACCTCGATGAAGGCCCCCCCGGGCGGGGACCCTTGCCCGTAGACGTTGTTGCCCCAGCAGGCGACGCTGCCGTCGGTCCTGACACCACAGGAATGAATAGTGGCGGCAGATACCTGGCGGAAGGCGCCGCCCGGCGGGCTCGCCTGGCCGGCGGCATTCCTGCCCCAGCAGGCCAGGGTGCCGTCCGCCTTGACCCCGCAGCTGTGGAAGTTCCCGGCGGAGACCTGGCTGAAGGACCCGCTCGGGGGGCTCGCCTGGCCCTCGCTGTTGGAGCCCCAGCAGACCGCCGTGGTGTCGGTCCTGATCCCGCAGGTGTGGGTCTGCCCGGCCGACACCTGGCTGTACGACCCCACCGGCACGTTCAGCACCCCGAAGCCGCTGTCACCCCAACACACCGCGGTGGCGCCTCCCCTGATGCCGCAGCTGTGTCCGGTGCCGGCGCTGATCGAGCTCCAGAAAGCCACTGGAGGGACAGTGGCGGCCGTCGAGCCCGGGGCAGCGACAGCCGCTTGCGCCGGTCCGACCCACGTCGTCGTGGTCAACATCGCCGCCAACGCCACCAGTGACAGCAGACGCCATCCTCGTGCCCTGCCCGTCGGGGACTCCGCTGCTGGCCGTCGGCCAAATCGCCCTTTCTGGCTCTCCGGGGTCGAGATCTGGCCACTGGGCCCAGGGCGTGCTGCATGTCGCAGGAAAGCGCGGATGCTCATCGGCGGTCGAAGGCGGTCGCGGGGATGGGTTCCCGACCGGCGCCCGGCTGAGGCGGCATCGAAGGCCGGCTCCCTCGGCGGATTCCGAGCTGTCGCCCCGGACGCAGAAGCTGCGCTGACCCCACTGGATTCTCGCTGTCCCGCAAGTCGGCCGATGAGATCTTCAGGGCGATGGCAATGCGTAAGGAACCCAGCCTATGCGGAACAGGCGAAGAAGTCTATGGCCCAAAATAACCAGTAGTGGTCTGGCCCGACAGACCATCCGGACCCCCGAAGTGGTGGGTTCCCATGCGGCTCCCTCCCTGCCGATGAACCGAATTGACCCGCGCCATCCGGCGCAGCGCATCTTCTGGAACCGACCGCCGGGGCAGGGCCGCCGTGCCGGTCCAGTCTGGGTGTGCTGACCAGGCGGGTCGTGGTGGCGGGCGCGAGGTATCGCTCGCTGCGTGCTAGGTACACGCCTGTGCTCGGGCTTCCTGGTGCCTTCTGCTGCTGGTGCCTCCGAACTGGTTCCGGGGATCGGCATAGTCGGGAGCCAGGTCACGCACAACGGATCTGGCGAGTCGACAACTGGCGATTGACGACACGGAATGTGTCGTAGATGGTCCCCATCAGGTCGGCGGCCGCTCGGTCGCAGCGGTCCGGGCCCGGGTGTAGGTGGTGAGGATGTACACGGCAAACTCGGTATCCACCTCGGCGGTGGTGGCCAGCCTCCGGCGGACCTGGTCGGGCTCCGCCGTGCGCACCACCGGCTTTGGGCACGCTCGGAGGCGAGGCCAGATCGGCGACGTTGGCCACCACCCAGCCACCACTCAGCCCCAGCGTCAGGCCTGGGAGAGCGGAACGCCTGCCCTGGTGCTTGAGCGGAGCCCCGTGCCGCGCTCTGACCCGGGCGTTGCTGGCAGCCCCAACGGGATTCGAACCCGTGCCTCCACCTTGAGAGGGTGATGTCCTAGGCCTCTAGACGATGGGGCCGTGCTGCGAGGGAGGAACGCTAGCGGTGGGCGGACCCGGCTCGCCAGTCGCTTCGGACGGGCGAGCCGGGTCGGCTGCCGGCTCGGGGGCAGGGACTCGAACCCCGAATAACAG
>DATLGP010000456.1:0-1963 GCA_035540395.1 Actinomycetota bacterium | reverse complement strand
CCGCCCGACGCACCTAGATTCCAGTTCAGTTCGAGAGGCGACAAGTCGTCCTCGATCAGCTCGGGATAGGGCCGCTCCCGTTGGAAACCGGGTAGCCGACTATCCCGACTTCCTCCGGCAGCCTGAAGACGGACCACTCCTCCTGGCCGGTGACGATTTCGTTCACCTTCTGGTGAGCCTCACTCAAGGTCCGACACACTCGCTTTTGGCGGGTGGCCGTATTGATCAGCTGATAGGCCATGGTCATCCTCCTCGACTGAGTTCCTCTGAGGAAGATCGGCGGGAAGAGGGACCGACTTGAGCCCGCTACGGGAAAACTTCCCCGTCGTTGAAGGCGCCACCCAGCGGCACCTGACCACGGCCCCCGAACAAGGAGTCAAGCGCTGGCCTCCGAGTGTCGATGGAACCGGGGACGACCACCGAAGCCGAGGAGGCACGCCATGACCTACCACCTGAAAAACGTCACGAACGGTCAGCAAGGGATCTGCCAGAAGGCCGAGGAGTTGCCCGAGAAGTTGAACGAGCTCGTCGCTCCCCTGGATGAGTGGGTGGTGATGCAGCTGCCGCCGGGTGATCACCTGGAGGCCAAAGAAGTGTCCCGGGGGCAGGGCCCGATCCCGAATCAGAGAGGCGGAGGCGTTATCGGAGCCTGACCAAGACCAGGTTCGGCACGCCACCCCGAACTCTTCCTCGTCGTCGAAGAGCGGTCAGCCCGGCTTGAGGTGACCTGCGGCTTTTCCTCCGCCCAGTCCGATCAGTATCCCGCTCGAACCGGCGTACATGGCCCAGATCGAACAGCTCACGGCCGAGCTCGAGAGGCGCTCCGCACCGTGGCGGAATTTTTCGCTCGGTGCCCCGGTCCTCGAGCACATGGACGAGCTGCGGCACTCCGTCGGCTACGACGACGACGCCATCCGGGAGGCAACCGGCCAGAGTGAGATGCACGACCTTCGGATGCTGATCGGTTGGTACGCGGAGCGCGAAGCCAGCACGCTTACGGAGCAAGGGCGGAAGGAGATCCTCGACAAACGGGGGGCATTCGGTCCACTTGCGGCTCCCGGCTTCGGCTGCGGGCCCTTGCGGGCGCTACCGCGTCGGGTTAGGAGAGCGGTTTGCCCGTGCAGACGAGCTGCGAGTTTTCACTCGGCGTCGTGATGATCTTCCCCGTGCCAACCCTTACCCTGTCGCCGCCGGTGGACTTGTAGCAGACGAACTCTTCGATGGTCGCCCCTCTGTCTTGGTTGTGATCGCTGGCCACCGCCGGCGGCGCGGTCAGCAGCACCATCGCCGCCGCGCCGGTCACCCCGAGAATCCTTCCCAGCCGCCGTCTCCCCATGGTGTCCTCCAATCGACACGCCCCCGCCTTGGAGGCTTGCCGCCAAAGCGTGCCCCGCCCCTCTGAGGAGTAATCTCCAAACCAGGTAGTTCCCCCCTGAGATCCCCCGCCGGCTTCGGCTGGCGGGGGATCTCGCGTTCCCGGAACAGCTTGCCCAACGCCGAGTTGCAGGTCAGGCGCCGCTCGTCGCATGGCCTTGCGCTCGCCCGTCGTGGTGGCGCCCCAAATGCCCTCCAGGCCCTCCGCTCCTCGCGACGTAGACCAAGCACTCGTCCCGGACGGGACACGATTCGCAGACGGCCAGTGCATCGGCCGCTCGCTGGCGCTCGTGCTTGCCGCCGGCCCCAGGCTTGGGAACCACCACTCAGTCGGGAGGGCGGCGCACAAGGCCTTCTCCTGCCATTCCGGCACGCTGATGAGGTCGATGAGAGGGTTCGGGGCCTCCCCCGGATGCATCAGCTGGGCGAATACATTCAACGCCAGCATCGCTGCGAACGATAGTGCCGTACATGTCCGGCGCAGATGCTTGTGGTTCTATGTGGCTTGACCTGCGGTTTTACCTGCTCCGTACTCCGCCCAGTCCTCCGGGTTGTCTTCCACGAAGTGCTGCAACACGCTGCCGTCCAC
>DATLGP010000455.1:0-5921 GCA_035540395.1 Actinomycetota bacterium | reverse complement strand
ACCTTAGTGGGTGCGACGAAATTCGATTACAGCAGCGTTGATCGCGGTGGCTTTGCTTGGTTGCTCGCCGCTCGAAAGCACTGCGCCCTCCCCCACCCTCGCCGCCTCACCGTCGCCCTCGGGCGGGCCGGCCGGATCAATTCCTCGAGAGCCGGCGTCCGAATCCATCGGGGCTGCCGAACCGGAATTCTCGAGCTCGGTATCGACGGCAGATTCCGGTCTGCTTGCCCACTCCTGGCGTCCGGGGTGCCCGGTGGCGGTGGAGGACCTGCGCCTGCTGACTCTCACCCACTGGGGGTTCGACGGGCTCGTTCATACCGGGCAGCTGGTGGTGGCCCAGGACCAGGTCTCCAACGTCGTAACGGTGATGCGCCGGCTCTTCGATCTGCGCTTTCCCATCGACCGGATGGAGCCGGTGGACAACTACGGCGGCGACGACGATCGCTCCATGGCCGCCAACAACACCTCGGCCTTCAACTGCCGGGAGGTGGAGTCCAGCCCGGGAACCTGGTCGGAGCATGCGTACGGGCGGGCGATAGACATAAACCCGGTGCAGAACCCGTACATCCCGCGATCGGGTGAGGTCCAGCCGCCGGCCGGTCGGGCGTACACCGAAAGGTCGGATAAGCGCCCCGGGATGGTAGTGGCCGGCGACGACGTCGTCGCAGCTTTCCGATCCGTCGGCTGGGAATGGGGCGGTAACTGGGCCGGCTCGAAGGACTACCAGCACTTCTCCTCAACCGGACGCTGAACCTAGCCGGACGGCTGCTTCTCCACCAAGGCACCCAGCAGTCCAACCAACAAGCGCCACATCGAATCGACCGTCGCAGCGTCCACCTGCTCGTTGGGCGAGTGGGCGCCGGTGATCAGGGGCCCGAACGAGATGGCCTGCATGTCCAGTTTTTGCGCCACCAGCACACCGCATTCCAGCCCGGCGTGGACAACCTGAATCGAGGGAGGTTTGCCGTTGACCGCTTCGTACTGCCCGGCGGCCACCTTGAGAAGGGCTGAATCCAAATCCGGCTCCCAGCCGGGATAGCTGTCCACTATCTCCACCTTTGCGCCCATCTTCAGGCCGGCGGCGGAGATCGCGGTACGAGTACGAAACAGGCGGTGAGCGGAAAGGCTCCGGGCGCTCGCAACCACCAGCGCTTCCTGCGGGCTGACGCTCACCTGAGCCAGATTGGATGAAGTCTCCACCTTCTCGGGAAAGTCCTCGCTCCACTCCTGAGGACCGTGTGGAATATCGGCGATCAGGCTGACCAGATTGTCCTCCGAGCGCGGCTCCAGAACCTGCTGGGGCGGAGTGATCTCTGTTAACCCGAACTGAAGGTCGGGCTCACTGTCCCCCCACTGCGAGACCAAGGTCTGCTTGACCCCCTGAACCACCTCCTCCAGCCGGTCTACCGAGGAAGGAGCCACCAGGATCTGTGCCCGGGCCTCCCGCGGGATCACATTGTGGGCGGTGCCGCCCTGGACTCCGGCGAGGCGCACCTCCAGCGCGGTTCGAAGGCCGCTGAGAGTTGCAACCAGGACCTTCAGCGCGTTCGCCCGAGGTTTGTGTATTTCGATTCCGCTGTGACCGCCTTGCAGGCCGGAGACCAGGAGCTCCAGGCCGACCCAGCCGTCCGGGGTGGGCTGCCACTTCAACGGAGGCCGGACCTCGACGGTTGCTCCGCCGGCGCACCCGACGGTGAGCTCGTCCGGATCCTCGCTATCGAGGTTAATCAGCAACTTCGCCTGCAACAGGGCGGCGTTGAAAGCCATGGCGCCGTGCAGCCCGGTCTCCTCTTGAACCGTGAACACCAACTCCAGTGGGGGGTGCTTTACATCCGGCGAGGTAAGCAGGGCCAGCGCGGCCGCTGCACCTATACCGTTGTCGGCTCCCAGGGTCGTCCCATCGGCATAGACCCGGTTTCCGTCCCGCATGACCGCAATAGGATCCTTCGTGAAGTCGTGCTGAACGCCCGGCTCCTTCTCGCACACCATGTCCAGGTGCGCCTGCACCGCCACCGGCGGTCCCGGTTCGCCGTCGACGAACAGCACCAGGTTGCCGAAGTCGTCCTGGCGCCAGCCGGCTCCCATCTGTTCCGCCAGGGATCGGACATACTCCAGCGCGGCGTGCTCCTGGCCCGGGGGTCGGGGGATCGTGCTCAATTGCGCGAAGTGCCGCCAGAGCTCTCGGGGTTCGAGTTCCGCCAAAGTGTCAGTCACTGTCTGCTCTCCTTTGTGGCCGCTGTTCGCGCCCGAAAGGGCTCGCGCCCAACCACCATCCTAGTCACAGCCCGGCATTATCGCCCCCCAGGGTTGAAGCGCTTCGATTTCGGGGTCCGGCCGGAAGCCCGGGAGCAGAAAAGGGGGCCATTCGGCCCTGGGGAAGGGGGCCATTCGGACCCCCTTAAAGGGGGCCATTCGGACCACGTTTTCGCCCTCGCGGCCACCCGGGCGGGCGTACACTTGGAAGACCAAATCGTATTGCAGCTTGGAGGATCGAATCGGCGCTTTTGAGAGCGAGCGCCAACCTCGAAGATCTCGCACACCGAGATCAAAGTGCTTGCGGCGAAGGTAGCGATCCCGGCATTACTGGTTTGCCGGGGTGGACAGGAGGCTATACCCCGGCCCCCGCCACTACCTTCGTCCTTCGTCGCAAGCCCCTCCGCTTTGCAGGCTTGCGGGCCCTCCGCCGCTCGAACCACTAGGATGTACACCCCATATCCGACCAAGGGGTTCTTTCGATCGACACCACACTCATAGAGACAGAGATAGCCCGCGAGCAAGAGCACGTTGACCTTTGTTATACCCAGCTCGCCAAGCTTCGTGCGCGCACGGAAACGAGCCTGGAGCAGTCCATCTCGATGAAGACGAACACCCCCCAATCGGTGTTCGACCGGGAGGCTTTCGCCAGCAACTCGCGCAAACGCCTCCAGGCGGTCTCGGTCAGCGAACAACAGCTCGTCTTCGGCCGCATCGACCACGAGGACGAAGACAAGCCGCTGTACGTCGGCCGCATCGGGCTGTCCGACGACCACCTGGAGAGAATCCTGATCGACTGGCGGGCCCCGGTCGGCTCGTCGTTCTACCGGGCGACGTCATCGGCGCCACGTGGAGTGGTCCGGCGTCGCACGCTGATCACCCGCGGACGCCGGGTGGTGGACATCAACGACGACCTGCTGGTCCCGGAAAAGGCAGGCAACCTGGAGGTCGTGGCCGGCGAGGGCGCCCTTCTGCATGCGCTGATGCGGGAGCGCGGCGAATTCATGAACGACATCGTCGCCACCATCCAGGCCGAACAGGACGAGGTGATCCGCAGCGACCCGAAAGCGAGCGTGATCCTGACCGGCGGTCCCGGCACCGGCAAATCGGTGGTCGCCCTGCACCGGACCGCGTACCTGATGTACGAGCGGGCGGCAGAGCTCGAACGTCTCGGCGTCCTGCTCGTCGGCCCCGGGCGTCGCTTCAGCCGGTACATCAGCCGGGTGCTGCCCTCTCTCGGAGAGACCGCAGTCAACATCAGGTCCGTCTTCGACCTCACCGACCCGGTGGTGGCGACCGGACGCGAGTCCTTGGACGTCGCCCGGACCAAGGGAAACCTCGCCATGGCCAAGGTGATGAAAAAGTTCCTGATCCACACCTACCCGCCGCCCCCCACCGACCTGAAGGCGACGATCGGCGGCTCGACCTACCGACTGCCGGCCGCCAGGGTGCGCGCGGCTCGAGACGAGGTGCTCGGATCGCTTCCCAGCGGATTCAATATGGCCGCAGATAAGGTTCTGCGGTCTCTGGCGCGGGCATTCCTGCAGAAGGCGGGCCGGCGCAATGCAAAGCAGCCAGAGATAGCCAACCTTGCCCGCAGCCTGGCCGATGACCAGGAAGTCGTGGACGCGCTGGAGACACTTCTTCCCCAGCGCCGGGCGGTTCAGGTATGGGAGGAGTTGACCCAGTGGCACGAGGACCTGCGTTCAATGCTGCGGCCGCACTTCCCGGACGACGAAGCCGATGCCCTCGTCGACGAGCTGATGGCGGCCGGGGGTCCCCAGGTGGGCGACCTTCCCCTCATAGATGAACTGGAGTGGCTGCTTGGGCCGGCTCCTGCGCCACCTGTTGCCGAGGTCCATCATGACGACATGTACGACGAGGTCACCACGCTTCAGGACCGGCTCGATTCCGGGCGCCAGGCGGCGTGGGCCGCGACCAAGACGACCGGATTCGGGCACATTGTGGTGGACGAAGCCCAGGACCTGTCGCCGATGCAGTGGCGGATGCTGGAGCGCCGGGGGGAAGACGCAACCTGGACGATAGTGGGCGATCCCGCTCAAGCCACGCTCGCCACGCCCGAGGAAATGGAGGGTTCACTGGCACGGGTACTCCGGGGCCGGCGGGTCCACCGGTTCACCCTCGGAATCAACTACCGGACCCCCAGGGAGATCATGGAGTACGCGTCAGAAGCGTCGGGGATATCGCTTGGATCCCTGCGGTCGATCCGGTCCGGGACCGCCCCGGTGTTCTTCCACTATGAACAAGATCCGGCAGGGGCAATCGCTGATGGTGTGTGTTGGTTGCGCAAGCAGGGAGGCGCGGGATGCTTTGTCACCCTGGACCCCGCACCCCTGGAAGGGATGACCGAGGAGTTCGAAGTCCTGTCCGCCCTGGATGCCAAAGGCCTGGAGTTCGACCACGTAGTCCTGTTCCGTCCCGAGGCCGCCGACCGTAGCTCGCCGGTGAATGCGTCGCTGATCCTGATCGGCGCTACGCGCGCGACCAAGGGCCTGGCGGTGATTACGGCTCGGTAGCCCGGTCCTCTGCGGCGATCGCCGCCGACCAGCCGCCGGAGGGGTCTTCAACTGCAAGGTGCAGCTGCCAGCCGCCGAGGGGCCGTAGAGGCTCCCATCTGAACCACCGCAGCCGGGCCAGGTCCTCGCCCAGATGGTCCGGGTCCGGCGGCCATTCCAGGTCCACCAGAGCCGTAGCCGCCCACCACGCGGCAGATCTTCCCGCCGCTGCGCCGTTGCGCCTTCCGTGGGCGCCCCCGCCGGCAGCCGCCCACGCCATCAGTGCCATCGCCCGGGCCGGGTCCAGCTCGCCGATCAAAAAGTCCGCCTCGCCCAGGGACCCTATTGCTGCCTCCGGGAGGCCTTCGACAACCGCTGCGTCCGACCTTCCGTTCGACGATCCGACCCAGGTGGCCACCAGGTCGAGAAGCGACCTGAGGAGCTCGGGGTCGTCGATCGGTTCCCCGTGCTGCCCGGTCCCCCGTTCCGTCAATGGACCGACCTTGGGAGCTGGTGCGGTTACTTTGCTCGACCGGTAGGTGGCCAACTCGTAGGTCGGTTCCCAGTCCTGCAGCACCATCGGGAGCTCCAGCACCTCCGGATGGGCCTCGGGCACCCCGGCGAGCTCCTCACCCCGCAGCACCCTCTCTCCGGCAACCACCCCGGCCACCAGATGCGAGGAGAGGTGGGGGCTTAGTTCGAAAAACGTATGAGTGGAGGCCGCAACCTCGGTCAGAGGACCCAGCGCGAAACGCCCGGCAGTAGGCGTCAGGACCGAGCCGGCCAGCGGAGCCGGGCCCTCGAGGGCCAACCGGTACTCGATATGTTCGGCGATCGGCCATAGCTGCTTGCCGCGCTCAACGGCCTCCCGGCACCTCTGCGCCAGGCCTACCAGGTCGTCCCACCTGCGGGCCTCGCACAGGGCGTCGACCCGTCGCAGGAGTTCGTTAGGCTGGGCCGCCTCCACCAGGTCTTCAACGTCGCTCACCAACGAAGGGTACCAAGAGCCAAGCGGATCTAGTCCGGTCCGGCCTCCATCTGCAGCAGGCGATTCTTTCGCTCCACCCCCCACCGGTACCCCGAAAACGAGGCGTCCGCCCGGACCACCCGGTGGCACGGGATGGCGACGGCCAGCGGGTTGGCGGCACAGGC
>DATLGP010000454.1:0-4265 GCA_035540395.1 Actinomycetota bacterium | reverse complement strand
GAACAGGATGAAAAAGAACGTGGTGGCGACGAACGGGAACCATGCCCTTGCATCCTTGGCGTTCATCACGGAATAGACGATGTTGTTCTTCACGAAATCCATCGCCATCTCGACGAAGTTGGTGATGCCCTTGGGGATGATCCCGGACTTGGAGGCCGCCACCATGAAGATGCCGATGACCAGCAACGCAGCCAGCCACATGTTCACCACCGCGTTGGTGGGAGAAAAATCGATGCCTGCGATCTCCCAATGAGGGGCCCACCCGTAGTGGTGCGGGGTAAGGTGGTTGATCAGCTCTACGAACGGTGACTCTTCCTCGGCCGCCTCTGCTGCAAAAAGCAAACTAGTCCCTCCTAACCAATGATTCCCCGTGCCCTGAGCTGCTTGGTGGCACGGGGAGCCTCAGTAATCACGAGAATTGCGAAACCAACCAAAAACGCCAGCAGATACCCCTTGAGGGCCGGCCTGCCAAAGCTCATGTGTACAGCCACAGCCGCCGCGGCCACTACGCCGATTCGCATGACCGCGAACCTGGCAACGCGCGAGTCGAAGGTGCGATCGGAAAACGGCCGAAGCACGTGCGAGCGGACATAACCTACCGCATAAACGCCCGCGGCAAGACAGCCGGCAAACGCCCCAATGGCGGCGCGGTTGCCTGCGGATCCCAATCCAACCAGCGCCGCAACTATTCCGATTCCAGCCGCCTTCAGCATCATCCGGCGAAACGCCGCACTCGCCGACTCGTTCACAGTTGCTTCTGCCATGTCCTGTAAAGCCTCAGAATTCCGCCGGCTCCACCCATCAATCCCCCGATAAGGAGAAAGACCAGGCGGGTGTCCAACCATCTATCGATCAACCAACCCAAAAAAAAGCCCACACCGGTGGTGACGACCAGCTCAGCCGCCAGTCCCATTGCAAATCCGTAGCCCGACATTAACGAAGGACGGTTGTTGGGGTCTTTCGGCATCATGGCAGTCGGCGCTTACCGGGGCGCGAAGCACCGCTCATGAGGTTGGAAATTCGTGTAGAGACCTCATGAACTGTGGACATAGTAGTCGGATATCGAAGTTGCGGGCAAATAATGCGCACTCAATCACGGCAGTGCGGCGGTTCGGTCCGGTCAAAGGGACCGGCCGCTCAGTTTCGGCAGTGCCGTGTACAGGACCATCCCCAGGGCGGCCGCCGCGAACGGCAACATGTAGATGGGGGCGAAGGTCCACGCCAGCGTCATTCCCGCGATCACTGCGGTCCAGGCGTACATGATCAGAACCGCCTGGCGGTGCCCGTGCCCGATCTCCAGGAGGCGGTGGTGCAGATGCTCCTTGTCCGGGTGGAACACGGGCAAACCCTTCTTCGCTCGCCTGAGGATCGCAAGAGCGGTATCAAGCAGGGGAATGGCCAGCACTATCAACGGGATCGCCAGCGGTAGGTAGAACAGGAAAGCCGCCGAGATGTCGGACTGGTTCTGGGTGGCAGAGCGCCCCACCCCGGCCACGGTCGACGTAGCCAGCAGAAAACCCAGCACCATACTGCCCGAGTCCCCCATGAAGATCTTCGCCGGATTGAAGTTGAATCGCAGAAAGCCGAGGGTGACGCCTACTATGACGGCCGAGATCAGAGCGGCCGTCGGCTCCGGACCGGCAAGTCCCTGAACCCCCAACTGGTAGGTGTACACGAAGAATGTGGCCGCGGCGATCGCCGTTACGCCGGCCGCCAGGCCGTCCAGGCCGTCCATCAGGTTCACGGCATTTACGATCAAAACGATCCAGGCGATCGTGGCCAGGGCGGACACGTCGGGGGACATCGAAAGCGCCCCCACATCCCGAAAGGGCACCCGGAAGTACTCCAGGCGGACGCCGCTGAGAAAGACGAATCCTGCCGCCAGCAGCTGGCCGGCCAGCTTCACCGGAGCGCTGATGCCCTTCAGGTCGTCCACCACTCCCAGGGCGAAGATCACCGACGCACCGATGACAATCGCAAACAGCTCGGGTGCCGGCCACACAAAGAGCGGCCTGAAGAACGGCAGGAACGGTCTTTGCAGCGATGCGAAGGCCAGGGCCACGATGAACCCGATGAACATCGCTATACCGCCCAGCGTGGGCGTGGGAACCGCGTGTACCTTGCGGTCGTTGGGCACGTCGACCGCCCCCAGCCGGCGGCTGAGGTTCAACACCACCGGCGTCGTCGCATAGGTAACGCCCGCGGCAACGAGAAGAACGAGCAGGTATCGGGTCACGGCGGTCATTGTATTCCCGCTTTCCGTGCGGCTCGACCGCGCGTTTGACCGTTAAGTTGCCCGGGCTTACCGTGCTGTACATGGACACCTACTGGCAATCCCTCCAGGCCTGCGATCCCGACATCGCCGATCTGATCGTCTCCGAGGCCCGGCGCGAGGCGTCTACCATCCGGTTGATCCCCTCAGAGAACTACGTCTCCGAGGCCGTGCTCGCGGCCACGGGGTCGCTTCTCACCAACAAGTACTCCGAGGGATATTCAGGCCGCCGTTACTACGAAGGCCAGCAGTTCATCGACCCGATAGAGGACCTGGCCGTCCAGCGGGCAAAGGACCTGTTCGGGGCCGAGCACGCCAATGTCCAGCCCTACTCGGGCTCCCCGTGCAACCTGGCGGTGTACCTGGCTTTTCTCGACCCCGGCGACACGGTCATGGGCATGGCCCTTCCCTCCGGCGGGCACCTGACTCACGGATGGAGCGTCTCGGCCACCGGCCGGTGGTTTCGGGCCGTTCAGTACGGCGTTCGAAAGGACAACCACCTCATCGACTACGACGAGATGCGCGACCTTGCCCTCAAGGAGAGGCCCAAGCTGATCTGGGCCGGGGGCACTGCTATTCCCCGGCAGATCGACTTCGGCATCTTCGCCGAGGTGGCCAAGGAGGTGGGAGCGATCTTCGCCGCCGACATCGCCCACATCGCCGGCCTGGTGGCGGGCGGCGCCCATCCTTCGCCGGTTCCGGTGGCCGATGTCGTCACCACCACGACCCACAAGACCCTGCGCGGTCCCCGGGGAGCGATGGCCATGTGCCGCACCGAGCACGCCAAGGCGATCAACTTCGCGGTGTTTCCGGGACTGCAGGGCGGGCCCCACAACCACACGACGGCGGCAATCGCAGTGGCGCTAAAAGAAGCCTCCCAGCCCGACTTCTCGGTTTACGCCCACCAGATAGTTGCCAACGCCCAGGCACTGGCAGCCGCTCTCCTGGAGCGCGGCTTCGACCTGGTATCCGGCGGCACCGACAACCACCTGATCTTGATCGACCTCACCAACAAGGAGGTCTTTGGCAAGCCGGCCGCCAAGGCCCTGGACCGGGCCGGGATCGAGCTCAACTACAACACCGTGCCCTTCGACCCCCGCAAGCCATTCGACCCTTCGGGCATCCGCCTGGGAACTCCCTCTGTCACGACTCGGGGGATGAAGGAGCCCGAGATGGTCCGGATTGCCGGCTGGATGGATCAGATAATCAGCGCGCCTGATGACGAGGACCTGGCTAAAAAGGTTTCCGGCGAGATCTCCGAGCTCTGCCGCAGCTTTCCCGCGCCGGGGACAATCGCCTCCTAAGAACCGGCCGGTTCGGCCCAAGCGAACTCCACGATAAGGCTGTGGTGGGCCGAGCCCAGCGACGGTCCCAATTCTCGACGGGTCGTCGTGAGTGCCGGAGCGTGCAATGCGTGGTCGATTGGAACCATCAGCGGACCGGTGCCGACCATCCAACTGGGTTGAATGCCGAAACCACGCTGACTGTTGCGCAGCTCACTGGTCCGTATCAGATCCCGGAACGGGTGCGACCAGGGGGTTGAATTAAGGTCACCTATCATGACAACCGGCACCTCCTGGAGGGCCGCCCATTCCCCGGCAGCTTTCAGTTCCGCATCCCGGATACCCGATAGCTGGGCGGTTCGAGGCGAGTGGGTATGCAGCCCGATAACCCGCAGGGGCCGGCCGTCCAGAACGAGATCGACTGCGATCCCTCCCGTTCTGGAACCCTGAACCAGCTCCACCGGTGCAACCGAGGTAACCGGGATGCGGCTCACGACCATGATGCGGCGATGGTCCTGCAAGCGCAACGGGTACAGGACCGAATACGGAAGGTCCGACGCAGCGAACAACTCCATCCATCGGGGGCTGACCTCGGAGAAGAACACGAGGTCGGCGTCGGTGGTCGCCAGCTGGTCGGCAACCTGCGCAAAGCGTTCGTCGCCGCCGCCGTGGACATTGTGATAGTGGAGCTTGACGGCAGAGCTCTGGGG